>CAYGOX010000306.1:0-4687 GCA_964351485.1 uncultured Halioglobus sp. | reverse complement strand
ATCCGTTACTGTCCTGGCCGGACTGTGGTGTGACCAGTGGTGGCATGCTGGATCTGCCACCCGGGTCGCACGCTCCGGCCATCTTGTCCAGCGGCAGGTAAAGCACGTTGCCGTTGAACTGGGCATCCAGGACGGCGATGAAGTTGTACACGCCGGACAGTTTGCGGGCGATCAGCGCGAAATCCCGCGACGGGGTTTCAAAGTGCCGGGTGGCAGCCGAGGTGGCGGCCAGCTTCCCGGCGCGCCGGATCAGGTGCGAGCGGCCCCAGCAATACTGGCCCTGCTCGTTGAGATATTGTTCGGGCAACTGATCGGGGGCCTTGAGCGGTTCCAGCAGCAGCAGGCAGAACTCGGCGAAGAGACGCTTGCCCTCGTCGCTGGTATCCGGAGACAGGCAACCGAGACCGACAAGCCCGCGAATCATGTCCGCAATGTGCTGCCGCTGGCCGGCGTCGATCGTGCTGCGCAGGTGGTGCAGGAACTTCTCGTCGCATTCCAGCACCGCGCCAAAGTCCAACAACACCAGCTCGTCGGTCGCCAGGCGTTTGCGGCGGTCGTCCAGGCGCAGGAGATAGTTGCCGAAATTGGGGTCGGTCTGCATGACACCCCATTGAAACAGTTCGTAGAAAAAGAGATCGAGAATGCCCTGCCCAAGCGCGTTGCGGCGCTCCAGCGACAGGTTCTTCACATCGGCATCGGTAACGGAATAGCCCTCGATGAACTCCATGGCCAGCACGCTGCCGGTGCAGTAGCGGGGGTAGAGTTCGGGCACGTGGTACCTGACGTGCTTCTCGGGCAGGTTCTGCACGCGCTTGGCCATCTGCTGCGTCATGGACGCCTCGCGCAGGTAATCGATTTCCTGATGCAGGTGAGCACGCATGGATTCGAGCCAGTCGTCCACCTCGCGGCCGGCCTTGATCCAGCGCGCGACTGTGAGCATTCGCACCACGGTGTCGAAATCGGCGTCGATGACCTGGGCCAGACCGGGATACTGAACCTTGAGGCAGATCCACTCACCGCTCTTGCGCACACGCGCCAGGTGCACCTGGGCCAGCGAGGCAGCCGCCGCGGCTTCCGGATCGATATCCAGTTCCTGGTAGGCGTCGGCCATGCTGTCGCGGACAAACGATTCCAGCGCATCCCAGTGCAGGGGTTCGGTCTGGTCGGCGAGATCGCGGAGGGCGTCGACCAGCACGCGCGGCAGGAACTGCTCGCCAAACAGCGCGAGCATCTGGCCGATCTTGACGTAGGTTCCCTTGAGCTTGCCCAGTTCCTGGACGAAACGCTGGGCCTCGCGGCGGGCAAAATCAGAGTCCGCCATCATGGGATCGCGGCCGAGCGCCCGTTGCACGGCACCGTCGACCGCCAGGGCACCGCCCGCGCGGATGCCCGCGAGTGACGCTGTCAGGCTGCGGGGCATCGCCCGGGACTTCAGGAGACTGCGCTTCTTCGCCATGATAGTCAGGACAGGGGTCAGAATTCGGGCGCAAGTATATACAAATTTAATGGCCCGTGTGAGGGCATTTCGCGCGTTTTTCGAGCCCCGTCACAGGCCCGAAAAACTCACTCAATTCGCGAAAAAAACCAATGTTTTTAGACGCTTGGAAAAATGCCTCAGTCGAGCAGCAGCGCCGCCAGGCGCTTGCGGTGGTGCTGGGCGTCGCCAAACTGCTGCTGGCTCCACTGTGCGCGGCGGATATAGAGCTGCGCGTCACACTCATACGTGAAGCCCATTCCACCATGGAACTGGACTGCCCTGTCACCTGCGTAGATCAGCGTCTTCGTGGCCTGGGCCTTGGCCATGCGGCAGGCAATTTCGGCATCGGTATCCAGCGGACCGTCACCGACAAGCGTGGCGGCATGGTAGACAAAGGACTTGGCCGAATCGAGGTCGAGAAGAATCTGCACCGACGGGTGCTTCAGCGCCTGGTAGGAGCCGATCAACTTGCCGAACTGCTTCCGGGTCGTGAGGTATTCCACAATCGTATCGAGACAGGCACCGGCGCTACCGGTGGCCTCGGCCGCCACCAGCAGCGCACCGATCAACCGCACGTCGCGCAGTGCCGTGGCGACCTGCTCGCCCTCAATGATATTTTCCGGCGCTACCGTCACGCCGGTAAAATCGACATCGGCCGAGCGCTTGGTCTGGTCAATGAGCGTGTGATGCCGCAGAGCGCCGTCCCCGAGCTGGTCTGACTGGACAATCGCCAGGGCCGGCTGGCCACCGCGCAGCACGGATACGACAAAGCAGGTTGCGGCCGCCGCATCGCCCACGTGTTTCTTGGTGCCGGTCAGGCGACCATCGTCGTCCAGTTCGACCGCTATCGTCTCGCTGCCCCAATCGCCGTTTTCCAGCAGGGCGACCGTGGCGGGTGCCCCGGCGGCGAGGTCGGGCACCAGCCGCTCGACCTGCTGCGAACTCGCAGCGCGCAACAGGAGCTGGATGGCCAGAGAGGTGCTGATCAGCGGCGTGCCGAGCATCGCCCGCCCCATGCGTTCAATGACAGGTACCAGCGCACCCACACCGAGTCCCGCGCCACCGAGCGCCTCGGGCACCGGAACACCTGTCCAGCCCAGGTTCGCCATCTCCTGCCACAGCTGTGCATCGTAGCCCGCCTCGGTCTCGAGTTCGGCGCGCACCGCGCTGATGGGTGACTTGTCGCGACAAAACTGCGCCGCCACGTCCGCCAGCATGGCCTGTTCCTCTGAATACTCCAGAGACGTATTTCCGATCACGGACATGACAACCCCCTACTTCGGCAGACCGAGCACGTGCTCGGCCACGATGTTGTGCTGGACCTGGCTGGTTCCGCCACCAATGGTCGCGGAATAGCTGTTGAAATAGGCGCGCTGCCAGAAACCGCCCTGGCGGGCATCCGGATCGCCCACGTACAGGGCGCCGTCCGCACCCTGCAGGTTGATTGCCAGCTGGCGCATGGCCTGCGTGGAATCGGACATCCGCAACTTCTGCGACAGCGGCAGTGAACCGGGATAATCCGTGGTCAGCGCATCAATGCGGGAGCGACGTTCACTGAGGAACATGGCCTTCTCGTCCATGATGGCCTGCACCAGTGCATCGCGCACAACGCCGTCGGCCAGCACAGGCTCGCCATCGCGCTGCACGTCCTGCAACTGGCTGATCATGTCGTCCACCGTAATGCGAATCATCATGAGGCCACCGGCCGCACCCGCCTCCGCGCCGCGCTCGTATTGCAGCGTCTGCATTGCGATCTTCCAGCCCTGGCCTTCCTCGCCCATGAGGCAATCGGCCGGGATGCGCGCGTCAGTGAAAAACGTTTCGGTGAAACCGTACTCGCCAGTGAGTTTGCGAATCGGCACGGCCTCTACACCGGCGACGTCCATGGGCGCGAGGAAAAACGACAGGCCGTCGTACTTGCGCGGCGCGTCCGGATTGGTCCGCGCGAGCAGAATCATGTACTTGGCGAAGTTGCCCATGGTGGTCCAGATTTTCTGGCCGTTGACCACGTACTCGTCACCGTCGCGCACCGCGCGGGTCTGTGCGTTACCCAGGTCGGAACCGTGATCGGGTTCGGAGAAGCCCTGACACCACACGTCTTCGGCCGAAAGAATGCCCTTGAGGTATTTTTTCTTCTCTTCCTCGGTGCCGATATCGTTGATCAGCGGCCCGGCCCAACCCAGCCCGATGACGTTGAAACAGATAGGCAGGCCCTGCAGGCGCATTTCACGATCGACAATGCTCTGGTAGATGGGGTCCATCCCGCCGCCGCCATACTCCTTTGGCCAGGCCATGCCGAGATAACCGGCCGACCAGACCTTGTGCTGCCATTCGCGCAGGAATTCCAGCTGTGCCTCGTCGCCCACCTCCATGAACGTTTGTGGCAGCAGGAAGCCCGGGTCGGCCGGCTTGTTGTCTTTCATCCACGCGGCAACCTCGCCGCGAAACTGTTCCAGTTCTTTTGCCGTTGCTGTCATAGCCTGTTACTCCATGCCGGGAAGCTGCAGGGGCTCCCCCTGTTCGTCCGCCCGTACAAACGCGGGGCGTGCCATCATGCGATCGAGGTACTCGACGGTTTGCGGTTTATAGCGCTCGTCAAACTTCAGTGTGCGGCCCAGGTAGAGCGCGTAGGCCACTGCGATATCGGCGATCGTAAAACGATTGTCCACCAGGAATTCGTTGTCCTCCAGGTGGCTGTCGAGCCGGCGTAGCCGCGCGATAAACCACTTGGCGTAATCGTCGGCGACCTGCTGTTTTTCCGGCGACGGTTCGAGAATGTAGTAGCGCATCGCGATGGTCTGCGGAAAGGTAAGTGTCGCATCGGCGTGGTGCAGCCAGTTCAGGTAACTACCGTACTGGGCATGGTCGGGGCGCAATCCAAAATCATACTGTTCATACCGGTCCACCAGGTACTGGCAGATCGCGCTGGACTCGGTCATGGTGACGTCACCGTCCTGGAAATACGGCACCGTGCCGAGACTGTTCACCTCGAGGTACTCGCGCTGAAAAATGCGCGGCGGAAACGGCAGAATCTCCACCTCGTAGGGCAGCCCCATTTCCTCCAGGGCCCAGAGCGGACGCAGTGATCGCGCCGATTTACAGTGCCAGAGTTTCATTGTGCTATACCCCGTATTGCCGCGATGCAAGATCGCGCATGATTTCCTCGGATCCGCCACCGATGGCGTTGACCCGCACCTCGCGGTAGATACG
>CAYGOX010000305.1:0-4687 GCA_964351485.1 uncultured Halioglobus sp. | reverse complement strand
GGATATGCAGGCCGCTGATAGCCCCGTCGGCATGGCGATCCAGAAACGCCTTGAGAGTGACCAGGGGTTTTTCGTCGTCGCGCTGAATCGTATCCCCGTAGGTGATGAGAATGGCGTCGCCCTGCGTCCAGTGATTGACGTGAGTTACTGGCGCGTAGTCTGCGCCGGTGAGGCGCATGGTATCGAGCAGCGCTTCAGGCAGCCCAGACAGGTCTGCCTTCAGCGGGTTGTCGTGGTAGATCGCATCGATGTGATGGTAGACACGTTCAAGCAGGCTGATGCCGGCGGCTGGCTCCGTCACGCAGGTTGCTCCGCAAATTCCCGGTGGTCCGCTTCCACTGCTGAACGCAATTCGTCCAGCACATCGGGAATCGCACTCATGACGCGCGACCAGCTGGGGATGAAGGGACGTTCCATGGGCCGCTCGAGGAAGGCCTCACCGGCTTTCATGATGTTCTCCGCAAACAGCTCAACGGCCTGCTCTTCGGCGTGAATGTCCAGGGTCAGTCCGTTCATGAGCGCGTCGTTGTAGTACGTCTCGACGAAATCCAGCGCGACGCGGTAGTAGGTCGCCTTTAGCGAGCGGAATGTTTCCGCGCTCAGGATGACACCGCGCGTTGCCAGTTTTCGAAACAGCGCCTTGGAGATATCGATCGACATGCGCGACAGGCCGGCGGTTGCATCGTCCGCTGAAAGTGGTTGATGTTTGTGATCGTAAACGTCGGCGATATCGACCTGGCACAGGCGATTATTCGCGTAGTTGCGGTGCATCTCTGACAGTACGCCGATTTCGAGGCCCCAGTCGCTGGGTATGAGAATGTCGTTGAGCACATCGCGGCGGAACGAAAACTCGCCGGCCAGTGGATACCGGAAGCTGTCCATGTACTCGAGGTATTCCATGTCGCCAACGGTCTTCTTCAGCGCGCGAATCAGCGGCGTGACCAGCAGGCGGCTCACCCGGCCGTTGATTTTGCCGCTGGCCACCCGCGCGTAGTAACCCTTGCAGAATTCGTAGTTGAACAACGGGTTGGCGACCGGGTAGATCAGACGTGCCAGCAGCGAGCGGCTGTAGGTGACGATATCGCAATCGTGCAGCGCCACCGACTCGGTACGCCCGGTCGCGAGTGTGTAACCCATGCAGTACCAGACGTTGCGGCCCTTGCCCAATTCCCGCGGCGCCAGGCCCTGTTCACTCAGTCGCGCATCCAGAGCCTGCAGCCGCGGGCCGTCATTCCAGAGCACGCGGTGGTGCTGCGGCAGACGGCTGAAAAACCGCAGGGAGCTGCGGTATTGCGCCTCGTCGGCGCGGTCGAGCCCGATAACAATCTGGTCGAGGTAGGGCACGTTGGCCAGTTCGTCGACAATGTGGGGCAGGGCATCGCCCTCAAGTTCGGAATAGAGCGACGGTAGGATCAGCCCCATCGGACGCTTTTTTGCGAAGGCGCACAACTCCTGCTCGAGGTCATCCAGTGGACGGTCCGAGAGATTATGCAGGGTGGTGATGATGCCGTTCTGGTAGAAGTCACCCACGTGGAAACATCCTCAGGTTGTCAGGTTGTGTGACCGCAGCCACTCGTTTACGCCTTCGGACCAGCCCGCCGGTCCCTCGGCACGACTGTACATGACCCCGCTGGTGCGTTGCAGTGCGGGAAAGTCGTGTACCGGTGATTTTATCAGAAGAGCAGTCGCTGCGGCTTCAAGCATGGCGCAGTCGTTTGCGCTGTCGCCGATGGCCAGGTCATGGACCTGCGCGTGGTGACCTTTCAGCCGGTACTGCTCCCTGAGCCAGGACAGGGCCCGGCCCTTGTCGCAATCGCCGCTGACGCTCAGGAAGCGACCGCCCTGCTGGACGCTGGCGCCGGCTGCGCGCAGGGCACTGGCGAAAGCGGTCTTGCCGCGGTCATCGCCCAGCCAGGCGACAGGCTCGCTATAGTCGCGCGTGTTGGCCGCGCTGGCGGCCTGCGGATCAAGCTCGGTAAGTTCTTGTACACCGTCGTCGCCGGCCTGGTGGAACGACAGGAACTGCCCGGGATAGTCCGGCGCGACAGACTCGAGTATTTTCAGCCAGTGCTCCCGCCCCGGGACCGTTTCGTAAATCCAGTCCTCCCCGTCGGCGCGTGTGCCGGGGGGTTGTTGCTCAAAGCTCTCGCGAGGAAGTATCACGGCCGCGCCGTTCTCCACGATGTAGGCCTGTGCGTTGCCCAGTGCGATACGAATGTCGCGAATTTCCGCGCGCGTTTTGCTCGACACGAGTATCAGCGGAATCGCCAGTCGCTCAAGCGCTGCCAGTGCGGGCCTGGCTTCATCGAAACTGTAGGAATGGTGATCCAGCAGTGATCCGTCGAGATCACTGAACACCAGGTAGGCCGTTGCGGCGGTCACTGCTTTACCTCTGATAAGTCACTGTGCCGGTACTCGATGATCTGTCGGTGCCGATCCAGTTGATACAGGTGATCGACGCGCGCCGGCAGTTCATCAAGGCAGTGCCGGGTCAGGCGTTCAAAGTGCGCGACAAAGCGACGCAGGGCGCTTTCGTCCATGATCCTTGAGCCGGCGTTTTCCGGCGTCGAGGCGGCGAGCTTCCGCTCCTGTTCCCGTCGCCATTCGAAGACACAATCGAACGAGGGCGCGCGTAGCATCACCCACAGATCGATGCTGGCGTAGAGCGGCATGAGATCGGAGCGCAGCGCGTCGTTCACGAATGTACGCCACGTGCCATCGGCATCCTCGCTTGCCTCCAGTTCGTTGACCGGCGCTTCAAGATCAGTGGTCGACACGGCGACCGCGCCCAGACACCAGCCTTCGAGCAGGACAACATCCACCGGCAGTGCATGCTGCGGCCAGGTCGAAGGCTCCGAGCGGTCGTCGCGTGACTTGTCGAACCGGGGAACGGCAATACTCCCGTGGCCGTCCTTGTCCAGCAGCCGTTTGAGCGTTCTTGTCAGCAGCGCGCTGTCGTGTGTCCCCGGCACGCCGCGGGTGGCGAGTAGTGGATGCACGTCGTGCGCGAGTTGCTGGCGTTTCGCAAGCGTGTGGTAGCCGTCGTCGAGCGACAGGCAGACAGCGTTCAGCCCATGACTCGCGGCCAGGTGATTGCGCAGGTAGTCGCAAACCGTGGTTTTGCCCGAGCCCTGGCTGCCGTTGATACCGACAAGGATCGGCCGTTGCTGACGTTCCTGCTGCGAGGCAATGGCAGTGGCAAGCGGGTCGAACCACCGGGCAGCAGATTGCAGGTAGTCCCCGGGCAGCCGGTGCTGATCGAGAAATGCCTTGTGCCAGTCTGCCATTGGTTGTGCGGTGTGCTCAGTTAAAACGGGAAGCGTGTTACAGCTACTTGGTAATCAGGTTACCGCAAAAGTTGCCAGGGATGAACTTGCCGCTCACTCAGCGCGTCACGTACCGTCGTCCGCGCATGCTCTCGATATCGTCGTAGGCGTTGCTCTCGTCGCGCGGTGGTAACTCGACGTGCTCGCGCGCCACGTGGTCGTAGGGAATCTGCGCAAGGATGTGCGATATGCAGGCCAGTCGCGCCTCTTCCTTGTCATCTGATCGCACAATATTCCACGGACTGCGCCGGGTGTCGGTCGCATCCAGCATGCGGTCGCGCGCGGCGGAATAGTCGTACCAGCGGCGCCTCGCCTCGAGGTCCATGGAGCTGAGCTTCCACACTTTGGCGGGATCGTCGATGCGGCTCTGGAAGCGTTTCTCCTGCTCTTCGTTGCTGACTTCCAGCCAGTACTTGAGCAGGATAATGCCGTCCTGCTGAATTTCGTGTTCGAGATGCGGCACCACTTTCAGGAACTTGTCTGTCTGCCGGGGTGTACAAAACCCCATCACCGGCTCGACGCCGGCACGGTTGTACCAGCTGCGATCGAAGATCACGACCTCGCCGCCGGCGGGAAACTGCCTGATATAGCGCTGGTAATAAAGTTGGGTTTTTTCCCGGTCGCTGGGCGCCGGTAGTGCAACGACTCGAAATACACGCGGGCTGACGCGCGCTGTCAGCGCCTTGATCATTCCGCCCTTGCCGGCCGCGTCGCGGCCCTCAAAGACAATGACGATACGCGCGCCGGTGTGTTTAACCCACTCCTGCATGGTGACCAATTCGCCATGCAGACGGCGAAGCTCGGCCTTGTAAACAGATTTTTTCATCCGCCAAGAATAGTGGACAACGACCGGGAATGCCACCGGCCGGTGCATTGCCTGACCCACGAGCGGGCGCTGCGCCTGATTGTCGTGCAGCCCCGACTCGGTGCACGCTGCAGCGACTGGCGCGATCGCGCGCCGCAGCGGTGCGTTGCATTCTCGGTGTCGCGAAACTGTGCGCGAAGCGCGCCGCGATGGTTCGCTTCCGTCCCTTGTGTCATTGCAACTCAAGGAGTCTGCCTCCTTTCGGTGCGCAAGCGACGCTGGCATAGATTGTGCTTTTACCTGTTGTGTACCCAAAATTGTTCACTAACAGGAGACGGGTTTGACAACCCCTGCAGTCGCAGAGAAGGACATTGCACCGATAGTTCACGTTCCCGATTCGCGGTCGTCGGCATCGGTGCTCGTGGGAGCAGGTCCGGCGGGTGTGACCGCGTTTCGGCTGTAGCGCAGGGCGCGACCATTGAGTCCAGTTGTTATCTACGGAGATGAACGGCACGAACCTTACGATCGCGTCCAGTTGAGCGGTCTCCTGGCCGGC
>CAYGOX010000304.1:0-4718 GCA_964351485.1 uncultured Halioglobus sp. | reverse complement strand
CGAACTCACCAAGGAGGCGATTGCCGCCGGTGCGATCGGATTTTCCACCTCGCGCACCGAGCTGCACATGACGCGTCACGGTGAAGTCATGCCCGGCACCTACAGCGCCGAAGATGAACTGCTGGGCATCGGCAAATCGCTGGGTGAGGTCGGCCGCGGCGTGTACCAGCTCGTATCCGACTGGAAAAACTGGGAACAGGAAATGCAGTGGATGAAGAAACTCTCCATTGAGAACCAGTGCCAGATCAACTTCACCATCTTCTACCAGACCGAGGACCAGTGGCCGCGCGTGCTCAAGCAGCTCGAGTTCGTCAAGGCGGCGAACGCCGAGGGCGCGAAGCTGGTGCCGAACATCGGCCTGCGCCCGGTCAGCGTGCTGATGAACTTCAACGGCACCGTCAACCCGTTCTTCCTGCACCAGAACTTCGCCAAGCTCGCCGACCTGACGCCCGACGAGCGCCTTGAGGAACTGCGCAAGCCCGAAGTGCGCGCGGCAATCCTGGCCGAGCCGACCCCGGTGATGGGCCACGAGGTGGGCGATCGCATGACCTCCGACTTCGACATGATGTTCGAACTGGGCGAAGAGCCCAACTACGAACCGAAACTGGAAGACAGCATCGGCGCCCGCGCCCGCGCGGCCGGTGTTACCCCGCAGGAATACGCCTACGACGCACTGCTCAAGCGCGACGGCCAGGCCATGATCTATTTCCCGGTAATGGGTTACGACTGCGGCAACCTCGAACGCCAGCTCGACATGCTGGACAACGAGCACTCCGTGATCAGCCTGTCCGACACTGGCGCGCACTGCGGCGTATTGTGCGACGCGTCAATCCCGACCCAACTGCTGGCGTACTTCACCCGCGACCGGGTGCGCGGTCGCCGCCTGCCGGTGGAAGACGCGATCAAGATGCACACCGCCGACACCGCCAACTGCATGGGCCTGACCGACCGCGGCACGCTGGAAGTTGGCAAGAAAGCGGACATCAACATCATCGACTACGACAACCTGAAGATGAATGCGCCGAAGATGTCCTACGACCTGCCCGCCGGCGGACGACGCGTATTCCAGGATGCCGAAGGCTATCGCTACACCCTGGTCAGCGGTGAGGTGGTGATGCGCGACGGCGTGGCCACCGAGGCGCGCCCGGGGCAACTGATCCGGGCCGCGTAGGCCCGCATGCAGTACCACTACGACGTTCGCCACCGCCCGGCGCAACCGGCGACGCCGGCGCCCGACGCGTTCGAGGTGCACCGCGCCGAGGTGGCGCCGGGGCTGTCCCTGGCCTACATTCGCGAGGGCATCGGCGGCGTGCCGCTGGTGCTGCTGCACGGTTACCCCGAGACCAAGCGGATCTGGTGGCGCAATATCGCGCCGCTGGCCGCCGCCGGCTTCGAGGTGATTGCTCCCGACCTGCGGGGCGCTGGTGACAGCGATCATCCCGCCGACGACCAGCACGATATCGTCACTTACTCAAAGGACATCTACGCACTGGTTCACGACGTACTGGGCCACGAAAAATGTCTGGTTGCCGCGGGCGACGTGGGCGGATCGGTCGCGACCGACTTCGTCCACCGCTACCCGGGCTTTGTCGAGAAGCTCTGTTTTTTCAACTCTGTCGCACCGATGGGTGTCGACTACGCGGCCGCCGGCATCGGCGACGACGTGTTGAGCGGCGCCGAAGATCCCACCGCCGACTACCGCCTGCTGCAGGGCGCCAAACCCGACGAACTGGCCGCGATGCTGGCCACGCCCGAGGCGCGCCGGCTGTGGATCGCGGGCATGTACTCGAGCCGGCTGTGGGCCTCGCCCGGTACCTTTACCGCCGCCGATATCGATTTCATGACCGAGCCCTTTGCCGACGAGGCGCGCCTGCGCGCCGGCTGGGCGCCGTACCAGCTCGCCTACGGCCGGGCGTTCACCGACATACCGCACATGGAAGCGGTCACTGTCCCGACCCTGCTGCTGTACGGGCCGGACGATCACGTGGTGGACAAACAGTTCATCGCCCGCTGCGAGGTCGCCTTTCCCAACCGCATCGGCCCGCTGCTGATTCCCGGCGCCGGCCACTTCCTGCAGTGGGAACGCGCGGATATTTTCAACGCGCTGCTCACGGCGGTGTTCGCGCCGACGACGAACTGAGTCCGCAGCCCATGCCCCGAAGTGAACTGCTCCAGTCGATCATCGACGTCATCCCCGCCGACTTCGCCGACCCGGCAGCGGACTACCGGGCGGTTCGCGAGATGTTCGCAGGGTTTCACGGCCACCCGGTGCCGGATGTATTGAACGTGGACATCGTCGAGTACGGCGGCGTTCGCTGCGGGCGCTACAGCTGGGGCGAACCGACCACGGATGCGATCGCCTTTCACTGCCACGGCGGCGCGCTGGTCTCGACCCCGCTGGACGAGTATCACTTCTACGCCGGCTACATCGCCGAGCACACCGGCATGAGTGTGGTGATGCCCGACTACCGGCTCGCACCTGAGCACCCCTACCCCGCCGCCCACGACGACTGCTTCAATGCCTATCGCGGATTGCTCGACGAGGGCATCGACGCCGCGCAGGTGTCGGTGCTGGGCGAATCCTGCGGCGGCGGGCTCGGACTGGGACTGATTCTGCGCGCCCGCGACGAGGCGGTGCCACTGCCGGCCAGCTTTGTGTCGCTCACCGGCTGGTTCGACCTGTCCTGCGCTAACACCGAGCCGCAGGACGACCCGTTCCTGCACCCGCAGTGGGTGCGCAACCGCGGCATGGACTATGTCGGCGATCAAATGCCGCTGGATGACCCGCGCGTGTCACCGGCCTACGCAGACCTGCACGGCCTGCCGCCGATGTACCTGCAACTGGGCGACTGCGACACCATGCGCGAGGGCGCCCTGCGCCTGGCGGCAAACGCACTGCGCAGCGGCGTGGCGGTCACCCTCGAAGGGTGGCCCGGCATGATCCAGGGATGGCACGGCCTGATCGGCAGCGGCGTGCCGGAAGCACTCGCAGCCTGGCAGAAAATTGGCAACTACCTGGCGGACATTCACGCGCCGGCGTCATAACGCGTCTGAACCCGCCGGTGCTGCCGGCGCCCTGTACAACACCACCGGCCCCATCAATCCCGCCGCGACTGTCTGGTCCGCGAACGCCAGCATGTTTTCGTATAGCACGTCGCCGGACAGCGCACGTCCTACCGCGTGGTTGCGCAGTGGCGCCAGCACCTCGACCTCGATGCGGTTGTCGCCGCTGCGCAGCGCCGCGCCAATATCCAGCGTAAAGGGCGGCAGACTCGCCCGTCCCACCGCCTGGCCGTTCACCCGCACCTGCGCACTGCCCTGCACAAGCCCCAGGTCCAGCAGGTAACGCTGACCAGGATCGACCGTGGCCAGCGTCAGTGTGTGTCGGTAGACAACCGGCCCGTGGGCATAACGCAGCGCCTCGACATCGCGCCAGTCTCTGGGCGAGGCCATCGACACGTCGTTGCCGTCGACGCTCACCGTCCAGTCAACAAGATGTTCCAGACGCTCACCCGCGGCGGCCGCCACCGCGGCGGGCACTGGTCCGGCCAGCGCATCCGGCAGCGGCTCACCCACCACCAGGAATCGGCTGCTGAAGCCGTCCAGTGTCAGTGCGAGGCGTCCATCGACCGGCTCGGCCTGCCAGGCGCGGCCGGTCATCGCGTCGTACCACCACAGCGGGCGATCGTCGGCGACGGCAATGGTCGTCGATGCTGCCTCGGCCGACTGATTGCCATAAAAGACAATCGCCTTGTTCTCCGACAACACCCTGTGCTGGCGGTGAATCGTGCCCTGCCCCAACGGACGCAACGCAGGAGAAGCAATCGCCTCAAGACGGGCCAGCAATGCGTCGGAGTCCAGCGGCAGGTGCTCCGCGCCGGTGGCCAGCAGCTTCGCTACACCCGCGCTTACCGCCCGGTCACCGTCCTGCGCGTTGTGGAAACTGCGCTGTCGATCAGGCAGCGCACCGGCAAATACAACGGGGACACCCTGCGCCAACTCTGCCTGCAGCGCGGGCAGGGTGTGCACGTCCAGCGATTCGATCGACGGGAACAACAGCGCCCGGTAAACGCCTCCGCGAGTACCGAGGCGCCCGCCGCTGGCCTGTCGCTGCTGCAACGCGTGATCGTTCACCCAGGCCCAGGTGATCCCGCGCCGCTCCAGGTCGTGCAGCAGCGGTTGCAAGGCGTTCATCCATGTCACGCGCGGGTCGTCGTGCGCATGGGTCTTGATGAACCTGTCCATGATTTTTTTCCCGGCGACCAGCGCCCCGGCCTCCAGCGGCACCTGCTGCGGGTCGGCGTCGGGCAGGCTGCCGTTGACCAGCACCTCGTCGCCATTGTCGGGTCGGTTCGGTCCGTGAAACCCCAGGAACGGGTAGTAGACCAACACGTCCGCCGCCGGCGCACCCTCGCGCAGCAGCGCCTGGCTGCGCGCGATATAGGTGTTGAGGTCGGGTATGTCAGGCCACAGGGCGGTATTGGCGCTGCCGAAATGTCCGGAAAAATGCGCCGGATTCTGCGGCCCGGAAAACGGTTGCCAACCAACGTCCGGGAATTCGCCGGCCCCGCTGCCCGCCCAGCGATAGGGTGTGCCGTGATAGACGATGTGGTTGATGCCCGCCAGGAACAGTTTGTCAGCGGCGGCCTTGATGCGCCGCGCGGCCGGCATGTAATCGCGGTTGATCCAGACAAAGGACTCGGCGCTCACCAGCGTCC
>CAYGOX010000303.1:0-4730 GCA_964351485.1 uncultured Halioglobus sp. | reverse complement strand
GGAAGCGGATGCGTGGGTGGACACCGCGAACGGCGCGCAGCGGGTGCCGCTGGCCGAGCTCGCGCCGCTGTGGACGGGGCAATACCGGTTCCTGTGGCGTCCGCCGGCGGGTTTCAATCAACCTCTGGCCCTGGGGGATACCGGTCCCACTGTTGCGGCCGTAGCTTCTCTCTTTGCCCGCCTGGACGGGCAGCCCCAGCCACTGACGACGGACACCTTCAACGATCCGCTGCAGCAGCGCGTGCGGTTGTTCCAGCGTGACCAGGGCCTGACCAGTGACGGCGTGGTGGGCATGCGCACATTGCTGCGCCTGAACGAGGCGCTGGGGCTCGACGTCACCCCGGCAAACCCGTGATCGATACCGAGCGCAGGAAACGTCTATGTCAATGATTCTCGACGCCTTGAACCGCTCGCGGAACGAGGCCGATGTCGTGCCCGGGCTGGGAACGCAACCGGTCTACCTCGAGGAACCCGGGGCGGGTGTGTCGCGCTGGTTGCCCTGGGCTGCCCTGGGGCTTGCGGTGGTTGCGATTGGCTGGTTGCTGTGGGACAGGTCCGGCCCCGAGGTACCGGTTGTGCCGGAGCCGGAACAGGCAGTGGCCACAACGCCGGCCCCTGAAGTGACGGCTCCTCCGGCGCGTGAGCAGGATGCTGTTGCGGCCCCGGTCGCAGGTGTAGCACCAAAACGGGCGCAGCCCGTGCCTGCACCGGCAACCGTTGCAGCAGAACGCAATCCAGAGCGCGCTGCGCCCAGGCAGGTCGTGGCGGCACCCTCGAACCAGGCGGCCGTGGCAAAACTGTACGAGGCGCCGCGGCCGGCTCCTGCTGCGACCCCGGCCCCAACGCCGCACAAGGCCGCGCCGGCGGCGGCGACCGACAGTGCCGCCCCGTCAGAGCCCGCGCTGGATGTTGAGCAGATGGTCCAGATGGCGCAGCGCGAAATGCGCACTACCGAGGTGGAAGAACACGCCGCACCGCTGGTGTCCGCGTTGTCGCAGCACGAGAAGGACGCCATACCCACGCTGCTGTACGAGCGGCATGACTACAACAGTGCGCAGGGACGTTCCAGTGTGGTGATCAATGGCAAGACGGTGCGCGCCGGCGGCAGCATCGGCGGCGGTGTCCGCGTGGACGAAATCCTGGAAAACTCCGTGGTGCTGACCTATCGCGACACGCAGTTTCGTCTGCGCGCGCTCAACAGCTGGGTCAACCTGTAGATATCCGCGGCCGGGCTACAGGCCGAGAAACTCCCGCATGATGTCGTACACGTCCGGCTGCGTCAGGTACGCCGGTACCCGTGTCGCCCCGACGGCGTTGGTCAGCAGCGGGACAGCTGCGCCGGTGTGTTCCTCCATCATGAAATTGGTCGTGGCGTAATTCACCATCATGTGACTGCCCTCGGGTGTGCGCAGGCGCGCAACCTTGCCGGGACTGAAGACCGGGATCGGGTAGGCGGCGAACAGGCTCTCAAAGGGAATGAGCTGTGCGGCCTGTGAATGGTCCGCTGTCACCAGGATCAGTGTCTGCGGGTGTGTTTGCGCGAACGCCAGGGCGGCGACCAGTGCCTCATCGAGCTGTTCCAGTTCGCCGATGGAACCGCAGGGCTTGCGCTCGTGCGACTGCTTGTCGATGGAGGCCGATTCAACCATCAGAAAGAAGCCGCGCGGGTTGTCGTGCGCCAGGTGTGTCAGAGCGGTCTCGGTCATGGTGGCCAGCGAGGGTACTGCGGCAAAATCCGGGTTCGGTTCGCAGTCCATCAGCGCGGGCTGCTCGACGTCGCCCAGGTAGCGGTGCAGGGAATGCAGCCAGCTCGGGTCGGGTTCCTCGGCGCTGCGCCCGTCCTCACCCTGCAGGCGCACGGGCATCGTGCCGGGCGCGAACAGGCCCAGCAGGCGTTCGCCCGGTTCAGCGGCGAGCAATTGCGCTTCGGTGTCGACGACCTTGAAGCCGGCATCGCGCGCCTGCTCGCGCACGGTGCGCGTGTCGCCTTCAGCAGTTACCGCGAAGTGTTTCGTACCACCGCCCAGGGCCACGTGCAGGTCCGACGCCGCCAGCTGTTCAGCGATGGAACCCTTGCCGCCGTTTGCCTTGAGGTCTGCCGAGCAGTCGCCCAGCACGATTTCACTCACCGTGATCTCGACCATTTTCTCCGGGTTCTCGCAGAGCCGGTAGTTGATATGCGCGGCAAACGCGGCGACGGTGGCGTCGGTGATGCTCGCGGTGGATACGAGTCCGGCGCGGTACCCGGCGCTCACCGCCTGTTCAACGATGGTTGGTATGTCTTCGTCCGTGCCCGCTGTAGTGGCGATGCGCCCGCGGCTGGTGACCACGCCGGTCGCCAGGCTGGTGGCCGTATTGGCCGAGTCCGAGACATAGACGGGTTTGCCCAGGGCCTTGTCCTGGGTGGTCAGCACCTGCACAGAGGCGCGGTGCGGGAGGCGATCGAGTTCGAGTTTGCCACTGGCGCCGTGCAGATAGTTGCGCGCAATGGTGATCTGCTGCTCGTCCATCCCGTCCCCGATAATCAGGATGACGTTGCGCATCGACTCCTGCGCCAGGCCGGGCCGGGCGACCAGCGCCATGAGAAACAGTGCGGCGATCCAGAGGTGGCGCACGTGAACACGGGGAAAGGTGAGAGGCATGGATTCGACCTGATATTGTCCTGAAAAAGAATGGCGCTATTGATAGCACGAGACGCGTCCGCGTGCACCCTCAAACAATAACGCGCTTTTTTTGGGCTTTTTTTGCACCGAACAAGTGCGATAGACAAGCGGTGGCGTTTGTCGGTGCGTTTTTTAACCGCGGGTAGCGCAAAGTCGTTAACCTTTGCGCCAGCTTGTGGCACGATGCGCGCTCGGCGCGTTTTTCTGCCCGGAAACCGTGCCATACCACTCAAACCCTGCACCAGCAGCACAATAATAGTGCGGGCCCTGGCAGGGGTCCGACAGGAAAGGAGCTCAGATGAAAATGCTTACAGCTATCATCAAGCCGTTCAAGCTTGATGACGTCCGGGATGCATTACACCAGATCGGCATCTCCGGCATGACAGTGGAGGAGGTCAAGGGCTACGGACGCCAGAAAGGCCACACAGAACTCTACCGCGGCGCCGAGTACGTGGTGGAGTTCCAGCCCAAGATCAAGTTCCAGATCGCAATCAGCGACGCCAAGGTTGAAGAGGCGATCGAGGCGATCTGTAAATCCGCCGCCACGGGCAAGATCGGCGACGGCAAGATTTTTGTCTCTCCGCTGGAGCAAAGTATCCGCATCCGCACCGGTGAGACCGGTGAGGAGGCGCTGTAATGCGTCTGGTCGCCAAACGGTTTTCCCAGGCCGCCCTGCTGGGTACTGCCCTGCTGGCTTCCATGGGCGCAAGCGCGGATGAACTCAATCAGGCCGACACCGCCTGGATCCTGACCGCTACCGCCCTGGTGCTGTTCATGACCATTCCCGGGCTGTCGTTGTTCTACGCGGGCCTGGTGCGGGTCAAGAACGTGCTGTCGGTACTTATGCAATGTTTCGCGCTGACCTGCCTGATGTCACTGGTCTGGTTTGTCATCGGCTACACAATCGCGTTCGGCAGTGATGGGGTAGAGCAGGGCCCCTACATCGGCGATTTCGGCAACATCATGCTGTCGTCCATCAGCATGGATTCCCTCAACGGCGGTATCCCGGCCACGCTGTTTGTCATTTTCCAGATGACCTTCGCCATCATCACCCCGGCGTTGATCGTGGGCGGTTTCGCCGAGCGCATGCGCTTCTCTGCCATGCTGCTGTTCAGCACCATCTGGATGATCGTCGTGTACGCACCGGTCTGTCACTGGGTCTGGGGCGGCGGCTGGCTCGGTGAGATGGGTCTGCAGGATTTTGCCGGCGGCACCGTGGTTCACATCACGGCGGCGGTAGCGGCACTTGTCGCGGCCATGGTGATGGGGCCGCGTCGCGGTTTCGGTACCACACCCATGCCACCGCACAACCTGACCATGACCGTCACTGGCGCCGGCATGCTGTGGGTCGGCTGGTTCGGCTTCAATGCCGGCTCAGCGGTTGCCGCTGACAACAGCGCGGCCATGGCGATGCTGGTCACTCACCTGTCGGCGGCCTGTGGCTCGCTGGCGTGGATGGCCATGGAATGGATCCGTCACGGCAAGCCTTCTGTGCTGGGTATCGTCACCGGTATGGTTGCGGGTCTGGGCACTATCACCCCGGCGTCCGGTTCTGTCGGTCCGGCCGGCGCGGTGCTGATCGGCCTGAGTGCCGGTGTGGTGTGTTACTTCGCCACGAACTACCTCAAGAATGTCCTGAAAATCGATGACAGCCTCGACGTCTTCCCCGTGCACGGGGTGGGCGGCGCACTCGGTACCATCCTGGCGGGCATCTTCTGCTCGACCCAGCTGGGCATGTTCAGCGGCAACGGTTTCTCCGACGGCGTCGACAGCATCGGTGGTCAGCTGATGATCCAGGCGACCGGTGTCGGTGCCACGTTCCTCTACACGGCTATCGTGTCGTTCATCATCCTCAAGCTGGTCGACGTGATTGTTGGCTTGCGGGTGGATACTGAGGAGGAGACCCAGGGTCTTGACCTCGTGCTTCACGATGAGCGTGGGTACGATTTGTAGTTGGGTTTTGGTGGTTGTTTTTGGTGGCGGCCCTTCGGGCCGCTGCGTCACCGCCCCGGGTGAAAGTGTTTTCGGCCCCCTACGGACGCTTGCGGCTCTTAACCTTGGTTGATT
>CAYGOX010000302.1:0-4734 GCA_964351485.1 uncultured Halioglobus sp. | reverse complement strand
CCGTGAGCAGTATGCCGACGACAAGCAGAAGCAGTCGCAGGCGATGATGGAGCTGTATAAAAAGGAAAAGATCAACCCGATGGGAGGCTGCCTCCCGATCCTGGTCCAGATGCCGGTGTTTATCGGTCTCTACTGGATGCTGATGGAGAGCGTCGAGTTACGCCATGCACCGTTCGTGGGTTGGATCAAGGATCTGTCAGTCATGGATCCCTATTTTGTCCTGCCGATCCTGATGGGCGCGAGCATGTATTTCATGCAGAAGCTGAACCCGCCGCCGCCAGACCCGATGCAGGCGAAGATCATGCAGTGGATGCCGATCGTGTTCACCTTCTTCTTCCTGTGGTTCCCCGCCGGACTTGTCCTGTACTGGGTCGTCAACAACCTGCTGTCCATGGCGCAGCAATACGTCATCACCCGGCAGATCGAAAAAGCCGCCGCCTGACGACACCACCGTGGACACCGATACCATCGCAGCCGTCGCCACCGCAGCAGGCCGCGGTGGTATCGGCATTATTCGCGTTTCCGGGCCCGCCGCCGAAGCCATCGGTCGCTCAATCACGGGCCAGACACTGATACCTCGACACGCGCACTACTGCGACCTGCACGCAAACAATGAAATTGTCGATCGTGGTGTCGTCCTGCTGTTTCGCGCGCCACACTCTTTCACGGGTGAGGACATCGTCGAATTTCAGGCCCACGGGGGCCCGGTCGTCCTGGACCTGTTGTTAACCGCATGCATCGATCTCGGCGCGAGGCTCGCGAACCCCGGAGAGTTTTCGCAGCGGGCCTATCTCAACGACAAAATGGATCTGACGCAGGCAGAGGCGATTGCCGATCTCATCAACAGTTCCACCGCCCAGGCGGCACGCAGCGCAATACGATCTCTCCAGGGCGCCTTTTCCGGCCGGATTGACACCCTTGCACAAAAATTGACCGACCTGCGAATTTTTATCGAAGCGGCTATCGACTTTCCCGAGGAAGAAATCGATTTCATCGGGGAAAGCAGAGCCGCCAGTGATCTACAGGACATTATCGACGCTTTCGATGCCGTGATCGCCCAGACACACCAGGGAAGCCTGGTTACCGAGGGCATGAAACTGGTGATCGTCGGCAAACCCAATGCGGGCAAATCCAGTCTCCTGAACGCTCTGGCCGGCCGCGACCTGGCAATCGTAACCGCGGTCGAGGGGACAACGCGCGATGTCTTGCGCGACCAGATACAACTCGATGGCATGCCCCTGCATATCGTCGACACTGCCGGACTGCGCGACAGCGACGACGAGGTGGAACAGGAAGGTATACGCCGGGCCAGGGAGGAGATGCGCACGGCGGATCACCTGCTCATCGTGCAGGACATGCATTCGGACACTTCGGATCCGTTCGAACTGACACGCGAGGTCCCCCTGCCTGACCGCGTCGCCACTACCGTTATTGCCAATAAATGCGACCTGGCCGGTGAAGCGCCGCGGCTGGAACAGGGCGAACACGCTGTACGGATCGTGATGTCGGCCCACACAGGCGAAGGCATCGACCTGCTCAAATCGCATCTCAAGGACAGCATGGGTTACGAGGGCAACCAGGAAGGCCTGTTCAGCGCGCGAAGGCGCCACCTCGAGGCGCTCCAAGCCACCGGCAATCTCTTGCGCAACGGTCTGGCGGCGCTGCAGGAGCAGGGCGCAGCAGAGTTGCTGGCCGAAGATCTGCGCCAGGCACAACAGGTGCTGGGCGAGATCACCGGTGCCTACACAACCGATGAACTACTCGGGGATATTTTCTCCAGTTTCTGTATTGGCAAGTAAACACAGCATTTTCTGTCTCTATACCACCTTATCCACACCGTTTTACACAGCTTCTTTTCATTCCCGGTTAATCCACCGGAAACTCCCAGCCAGTAAACACGACTCCGGTACAAGCGCCAGACACCAGGAACGAGTTGGAACAGCCGCTGGGCAAACCGTGAACGAAACGTGGATGAAACAGGCCTTTATCCCCAGCGAAAAATCACCTGAAATTTCATCCACTGTCAGGAGGAAGTTAGCCACCGCATACACAGGCCAAAGGGACAGGTAAGCAAGTACTTTTGCGTCTTCTTATACTTGAGATAACACAATGAATTTACTTGGGAAAATCCACCTATCAACAGTGTGAGTAAGCCCTAATAACAGTAACAACAATAATCCTTATATACCTATATATAAAAATATAATTCTATTCTTTGTTTAACAGCTCACGTCATTCTGCGGCGGGCCCGGGGAATTGCTCCCTGAGCACTCGCTTGAGAATCTTGCCACTGGGATTGCGTGGAATCATGTCGACGAACTCGACGTGCTTGGGGAGCTTGTAACGCGCCAGCTTGCCTTCGCAAAAGCCCATGACGTCTGATACGCCAGGTTGTTCACCTGCCGCGACAACGACTGCCAAGGGGCTCTCGCCCCATTTCTCACTCGGTTGTCCAATCACCGCAACATCAGCAACGCCGGGATGCTGAAGTAGCACATTTTCGATTTCTGCCGGATAAACGTTTTCACCGCCCGAGATAATCATGTCTTTTTTGCGATCGGCTATGGTCACAAAACCTTCCGCGTCCATGGTCGCCACGTCACCCGAGTGCAACCACCCGTCGACAATCGTTTCACGGGTAGCCTCCGGGCGGTTCCAGTACTCCTTCATGATGTGCGGACCGCGAATAAGTACCTCGCCGGGTTCTCCCGGAGGAAGCTCCTTGCCATCGCTGTCAACAATTTTCACAAGGGTGTGGAAAAACGCCTTGCCGGTAGAACCAATTTTTGACACCGCATCCTCCGGACCAATGATGCAGCCGGGGCCGCCGGATTCGGTCATACCGTACACCTGGTTTATTTCGATACCCAACTCAAGGTAGCGCTCGATGGTGCTCACCGGCAGTGGCGCGGCCCCGCTGGACACGAAACGCAGTGATGACCAGTCGTGGGATTCAAACCCCGGCACCTGCAACATGAAGCCCAGCATGGCCGGCACCGCGAGCGTGCTGTTGATTTTCTCTTCCTTAATACAGCGCCAGACCGCTGCCGGGTCGAAGGAGCGCATGATGACCTGGGTATTACCGATGTAGATGCCGGTGATCATCGGTGTGAGCGCACCCACGTGAAAGAGCGGTAACAACACCAGGTAGCGGTCGATGGGACGCTGGTCGGTCGAGTTGTTGAGCGTCAGGATGGACCAGAACACTGTATGATGCGTGTGGACAACCCCCTTTGGATTGCCGGTCGTGCCAGAGGTGTACATGATGAACAGGTTGTCATCGCCTGAGGCAGTAGCATCGGGTTCTACCTCCGGCTGGTCTGCAAGCAGCGCATCATAGCTTTCGCTGAAGTCGGGACTTTCGTCACCGACGCAGACGAAGTGTTCCAAATCACTGCCAGCCGCTCCACGGCTGCGGATTTCTTCGACGACCGGCGCGAACTCCGCATCGAAGACAATGGCTTTTGCGCCACCGTCTTTCAGTATGAACGCCAGTTCGTCGGCAGTCAGCCGCCAGTTCAGGGGCATCAGGACAATACCCTGCTTGGCCGGACCGAAAAAGCTCTCGTAGAATTCGGGGCGGTTCTGGCACAACAGCGCGAGACGATCGCCCTTGCGCAGGCCCAGGGCGGTGATCGCATGGCTACAGCGATTGGCCTGCCGGTTCAGCTCGCCGAAGTTCATGCGGTGCTGGCTGCCCAGATCCACTATCGCGTCGCGATCGGGATTGAGAAAGGCGCGCTGTGTCAGAGCCTGTCCGATATTGATTTGTTCGATCATTTTATTGTCCCGTTGTGTTGATCAAGAAAGGGCGTTACACCCATACAATCGTCGCATTTTTGCCTGCGCACCTTAAACCTATACTATAGACGTTGTGTAAAACTGCTGCAGTGACCAGCCTGCCAATGTCTGACATCCCAGAGATCGAACCCCTGCGATTCCTGCCGTTCCGTCCGCAGGATATTGTACGTGCATTATCGACAAGCCAACCGCTTTCCGGCGATGCGATGCAACGATTCAACGACGCGAGGCAGACCATTGAGCGCCATTTCCGCGATGACTTCGGCGCGGTCAAGCGAGAGTTGAAATCACTGTATGCACCGCTGGATCCCGATCGCGATACGCGCGTTCTTCCCGGCGCCAAACCCGACACGTCGGGAGAACAACTCGCACAGGTCCTGGAAACCGTACTCAACCGCGCCAACTATGACAAAGTTACTGAAGCGCGCCTGCAGAAAGCGCTGAAGGCTTCGTCATTGTTTCAGTTGCGCCTTGTCGTCGACCTGGACGATTTTGAACAGGTGCTACTGTATACGCGCGGCGCGAGTGCGCGCGAGGAAGTCATCAGTGAATTCTTCGGTTTGTGGAAGCGCACAGTGCGGTTTGTCAATTTCGATCGGGTTGTCCTGTTCATTCGCACCCGTGACACGGTGGATGACGATGCCACGCTGGGTGAGTGCCCGCCGGGCAGCACATTGTTGAAACTCTTCCAGAACGTGCCGGCTTCGGATCTTGAAATGCTGTTTCCCAATATTCGCATCGGTATGCGCCTGCTCGACAAACTGATGATCGGTGTTCCGGCGGTGGTTAGTGGCTTTGTGGTGGTCAGCACGAAAGCGGGCACGACACTGCTTCTGCTCGCCTCGTTGATCGGTTTCTGGCTGGGCCTGTCTTCCGACCCGGTGGAGTTGGACAAGGCGGCCATGCTGGCGCTGGGAGCGGGTGTTTTTGCGC
>CAYGOX010000301.1:0-4739 GCA_964351485.1 uncultured Halioglobus sp. | reverse complement strand
CATGTCGCCGCTGGAAATCTGGTGTAACGAATCGCAGGAACGTTACGTGATGGCGGTCGAACCTGAGCACCTGGCGCGCTTCGAGGCCATCTGCGAGCGCGAGCGCTGCCCCTATGCGGTGGTGGGCGAGGCGACCGAGGCCATGCACCTGGCGCTGACGGACGACCGTTTCGACAATACGCCGGTGGATCTGCCCATGTCCGTCCTGTTCGGCAAACCGCCGCGCATGACCCGGCACGTGACCCGGCAGACGGTCGACCGACCGGCGCTCGCACTGGATGTGACAGTGCCAGCGGCCCTGGAGCGCGTCCTGCAGGTGCCGACAGTGGCCAGCAAACAGTTTCTGATCACCATCGGCGACCGCACCGTGACGGGCATGGTCGCGCGCGACCAGCTCGTCGGGCCCTGGCAGGTGCCGGTGGCGGACTGCGCGGTGACAACAGTGTCCTACGACAGCGTTGCCGGTGAGGCCATGTCGATGGGCGAGCGCACGCCGCTGGCCCTGATCGATGCCCCGGCGTCTGGACGCATGGCTGTTGCCGAGGCGGTCACCAATATTGCGGCCACTGATATTGGCGAGATTCACAACATCAAGCTCTCCGCCAACTGGATGTGCGCGGCCGGACACGGCGCCGAAGATGAGGCACTGTACGACACGGTGGCGGCGGTGGGCCTGTCCTTCTGCCCGGAACTGGGCCTGACCATTCCGGTGGGCAAGGACTCCATGTCGATGCGCACCACCTGGCAGGAGGACGGTCAGGACAAGTCGGTGACGGCGCCCATGTCCCTCATCATCTCGGCGTTCTCGCCGGTGGCCGATGTGCGCAACACGGTGACGCCGCAGGTGGACCCCGACGCCGACGCGGTGCTGGTGCTGGTCGACCTGGGCAGAGGCGCCAACCGCCTGGGCGGTTCCGCGCTCGCGCAAAGCACCGGCCAGGTGGGCGACACCTGTCCGGATGTAGCCGCGGCCGATCTCGGCGCGTTTTTCACCCTCATTCAGGCGCAGGTCGGCAGCGATGCCTTCCTGGCCTATCACGACCGGTCAGACGGCGGCCTGCTGGTCACGCTGCTGGAAATGGCCTTTGCCGGCCGCTGTGGTCTGGCGATTGAGCTGGCCGTGCTGCCCGGAGATCCGCTCGATACCCTGTTCAATGAGGAGGCCGGCGCGGTGCTCCAGCTGCACAGGTCTGGCCTCGAGGCGCTGCAGTCACGCGCCGCCGAGCTGGGCCTTGCCGACTGCGTTCACGAGATCGGCGCAGCGGTGCCCGGCGACGCGGTGGCGGTGCGCAGTGGCGATACGGTCTTGATCGACGACGAGCGCTCACGCCTGCAGGCACTGTGGTCGCGCACCAGTTATGAAATACAGGCGCTGCGCGACAACCCCGACTGCGCGCGCGAGGAGTACGAGCGCCACACCCGGCCCGATCCGGGGCTCTCGGTGAACCTCACGTTCGACCCCGCCGACGACGTGGCCGCGCCCTACATCGCATCGGGGGCTCGCCCGCCGGTCGCCATCCTGCGCGAGCAGGGTGTGAACGGCCACGTGGAAATGGCCGCGGCATTCGAGCGCGCGGGGTTTGCCCCCTTCGACGTGCATATGAGTGACGTGCTAGCGCAAAACGTGTCGCTGTCGCGCTTCAGCGGTCTGGTCGCCTGTGGTGGCTTCTCCTACGGCGACGTGCTGGGGGCCGGCGAGGGCTGGGCCAAGAGCATCCTGTTCAACCCGGCGGTGCGCGATGAGTTCGCGGCGTTCTTCGAGCGCGGCGATACCTTCACGCTGGGCGTGTGCAACGGCTGCCAGATGGTGTCGACGCTGCAGTCGCTGATTCCGGGGGCGGACCACTGGCCGCGCTTTGTGCGCAACCGCTCTGAGCAATTCGAGGCGCGTCTGTCCCTGGTGCAGGTGGCGCCTTCGCCCTCGGTGCTGCTCGACGGCATGGCCGGTTCCCACCTGCCGATTGCGGTGGCCCACGGCGAGGGTCGGGCCCATTTTGCCAACGACGAGGCACTGGCGGCCTGTGAGGCCACCGGCACCGTCGTCCTGCGCTACGTGGAAAATGACCTTGGCGTCGCGCAGCGCTACCCGGCCAACCCCAATGGCTCGGCCAACGGGATTGCCGGTGTATCGAGTCTCGACGGTCGCGTGACGATCATGATGCCGCATCCCGAACGCGTGTTCCGCACCGTCCAGCACTCCTGGGCGCCGGCCGAATGGGGCGAGGAGGGCGGCTGGCTGCGCCTGTTCCGCAATGCGCGCGCGTGGCTGCAGTGAGCAACGCCGGTGGGCAATTCGCGCCTTGTGACCGGTCCCCGATATTCTATAATGGCGCACTTTTCGAGCGGGGCGACGCCGTCGCCCTGACGTCCATGGATCGCACCGAGCACGCATATGCTGAATAAATACCCGCTGTGGAAGTATCTCCTGGTCCTGTTCGTGCTGGCCGTGGGGTTCTTCTACGCTGCCCCGAACCTCTACGCACCCGATCCCGCGCTGCAGATCACCGGTGAAAACAGTTCCCTGACGATCGACGATCGCACGCTGGCCAAGGCGCGGGGCGCCCTCGACGAGGCCGGCATCGCGTATTTCGGCGAAACCGTAGACGAGCGCGGGCGCAACGCGCTTATCCGCCTGCGCGATGGTGAACAGCAGTTGCATGGCAAGGCGGTTATCTCGCGCGCTCTGGGCGACAGCTATATTGTCGCGCTGAACCTCGCACCGACCACCCCCGAGTGGCTCAGCAACTACGGCGGCCAGCCGATGAAGCTCGGTCTCGATCTCAGTGGCGGCGTGCATTTCAAACTCGAGGTGGATGTTGACGCCGCAGTCGAACGGCGCCTGGAGTTCTATTTCAACGCCGTCAAGCGCGCCCTGCGTGAGGAGCGTATTCGCGGCTACGTCACACAGAATGATGACGGCCTGATCGAAACGCGTTTTCGCACCGAGGAACTGCGCGAGGCGGCCCGCAAGGCCATCGCCGAGGCGAGCCCGGAACTGGTCCTGGACCGCATCGATGACGGCGACAGCTGGAACCTCACGGCGGCCATGCCCGAGCAGATGCGCAAGGAGATCGCCGACTACGCCGTCACCCAGAACCTGACCACGCTGCGCAACCGCGTGAACGAACTGGGCGTGTCCGAGCCCCTGGTGCAGCGCCAGGGCCAGAATCGCATCGTGGTTGAACTGGCTGGCATCCAGGACACCGCCGAGGCCAAGCGTATCCTGGGCAAGGTCGCCAACCTCGAGTTCCGCCTGGTGGCCAACCTCGACGCGCCGCCCTCGGAAAAGCAACGCTTTGACTACCGCAGCCCGGATCGCGCCGGCGCCAGCGAGTGGCTCGAGCGCTCGGTCATTATTACCGGCGAACGCGTGTCGACCGCGCAGGCCAGCTTCGATGAGAACGGTCGCCCCAACGTGCAGATCAGCCTCGACAGTGACGGTGGCCTGATGATGTCCAAGGCCACGCGCAACAACATCAAGCGCCGTATGGGCGTGCTGTTTATCGAGCGCAAATACCGCACGCGCTACGAGACGGGCGAGGACGGCACCGAGGTGCAGGTCAAGACCCCGTACGACGAGAAGAAACTGCTCACTGCCCCGGTGATC
This sequence comes from uncultured Halioglobus sp., assembly GCA_964351485.1. GTDB lineage: Bacteria > Pseudomonadota > Gammaproteobacteria > Pseudomonadales > Halieaceae > Marimicrobium. The sequence goes on along the minus strand of CAYGOX010000301.1, from coordinate 1,132 downwards.
CAGTCGGCACTGGGTGCGCAGTTCCAGATTACCGGCCTCGATAGCCCGCAGGAGGCCTCGGAACTGGCCCTGATGCTGCGCGCGGGCGCGCTGGCGGCGCCGATCAGCTTTGTTGAGGAGCGCACCGTCGGGCCGTCGCTGGGTGCCGAAAACATTCGCCTGGGCGTGAAGTCGGTGCAGATCGGTCTCGCGCTGGTTGCGGTGTTCATGATCCTTTATTACCGCGTGTTCGGCATCGCAGCCGTGATCGCGTTGAGCTGTAACCTGGTACTGCTGGTGTCGGTCATGTCGATCCTCGGCGCCACCCTGACGCTGCCGGGTATTGCCGGTATCGTGCTGACCGTCGGTATGGCGGTGGACGCCAACGTCCTGATTTTCTCGCGAATACGGGAGGAAATCAGTAACGGCCTGTCGCCGCAGATGGCGATACACGCCGGCTTTGAGCGCGCGGTTTCCACCATTCTCGATGCGAACATTACGACGCTGATTGTCGCGATCATCCTGTACGCCGTGGGCACCGGCCCGATCAAGGGCTTCGCGGTGACGCTGTCGGTGGGGATCGTGACCTCCATGTTCACCGCCATTGTCGGGACCCGCGCCCTGGTCAACCTGGTCTACGGCGGGCGGCGCGTGCAAAAACTGTCGATCGGCGGTAAGGGAGCACCGGCATGAATACCATCAATTTTATGGGCAAGCGCCTGCTTGCCGCGGCTTTCTCCATCGCGCTGATTATTGCGTCGATCGTGTCGCTGGCGGTGAATCAGCTGAACTGGGGGCTGGATTTCACTGGCGGTACGCTGGTGGAGGTGCACTACAGCGAGTCCGCGGATCTCAACGCCGTACGCAGCACCCTCGCCGGTTACGGCTACGAGGGCGCGATCGTGGTGAGCTTCGGCAGTGACCAGGATGTCCTGATCCGCCTGCCGCAGGGTTACTCGGACGAGCAGGGCGCGCTGCTGATGGACCGGCTGCGCGAGGCCTACGACGGCACGGTAGAGCTGCGGCGCAACGAGTTTGTCGGCCCGCAGGTCGGCGACGAGCTGCGTGAGCAGGGCGGGCTGGCCATGTTGATGGCCCTGGGCCTGGTCATGCTGTACATCGCGTTTCGATTCCAGCTTAAATTTGCCGTTGG
>CAYGOX010000300.1:1330-4789 GCA_964351485.1 uncultured Halioglobus sp. | reverse complement strand
CGCGCCGCGGCCCTGCTTGGTCACCGACAGAAAATGGTGCGGATTGGACGCGGACTTGATCGCATCCACCGCAACCTGGATATCGCCATCGGTCGCATTCTTGAAACCGACCGGGCAGGACAGGCCCGACGCCAGTTCGCGGTGGGTCTGGCTCTCTGTCGTGCGCGCGCCAATCGCGCCCCAGGCCACGAGATCGGCGAGGAACTGCGGGCTGATGAGATCGAGATACTCGGTGCCGGCGGGCAGGCCCATTTCGGCCAGGTCGTGCAGCAACTGCCGCGCCAGGCGCAGCCCCTTGTTGATCTGGAACGTGTCGTCCAGATCCGGATCGTTGATGAGACCCTTCCAGCCGACCGTTGTACGCGGCTTCTCGAAGTACACGCGCATGATCACGAGCAGGTCATCGCGCAGCGCATCGGCTCGCACCTTGAGGCGCTCACCGTACTCGATGGCCGCCGCCGGATCGTGAATCGAACACGGGCCTACAACCACGACCAGCCGATCGTCCTCGCGCGCCAGCACGCGGTGAATGGACTCGCGCGCGTTCGCAACGCAGGCGGCCGCCGGTTCCGACAGGGGAATCTCGGCAATCAACTGCTCCGGAGGCAACAGCTCGTTGGTCTGGCGAATGCGTAAATCGTCGGTCGTGTCTGCCATACCCGCAGGCCCCGAAAAGCGAGGCACCATCTTGGAAAAAGGTCGCACAATATAGCACACCGCCCGCGCCGGCGAGCGCTGACGCGCGTTCAATTATGCAGACAGAAGGAGGCTCGCTGGCGCGTCGTCAGGCCGGTTCGCCCTGCGCTGCCCACCACTGATCCAGCAGGTGGCCCACCGTGTTGGGCTGGACGAGGTGCGCGGCGTACCAGGTGTGCAGGCAGCGAATGCGCCCGAAGTCGGAAATGCCGCCAATACCCTTGTGCTCGAACACCGAGGTATAGCCCAGTTCATCGATCCGCGCCCTCAGCGCCGCCGACATGTAACCGTGTCGACGCGCGATGTGCGCGCGGTGATCCGCCGCCATCGCGCGCTGCAACGCCGGGTCGGCGTCAATCACCGCCTGCAACCGCTGGATCAGACCGCCGGCCTCGACAGTGTCGATGGCGTAATTCAGCGTCGGATCGATCAGCCAGTACAGTGTGGGAAACGGCGTATCGTCCACCGGGCTGGCCACACGAATGACTGAGGGCTCGCCCGGCTCGCGCCACACAGCCACCTCCTCCAGCCCGCGCGGTGTGCGGCCCAGCAGTGCGGTAACGCGATCGACGGTGGACGCATCCAGGGCCACGGCAAGTGCTCTTTTGAAGGAATCGGCGCAGTGTAAAGCAATTGACATCTCACCCCCACCCCAATAGAGTCCCGCCCCGTACCAGGTGCCCTTCGCGGTGCTCACGCACCCCTGGAAGGGTTAAATGGGAAGTGAGGTATGGCCCTGCAATGGCGCAGTCCATTGCTAAAGCCAAAGCCTCCGCTGCCCCCGCAACGGTATACAGCCGCCGCCCGGTTTTCACCGCGCGACGACTGAGAGCCCGACACCTGCCTGCGTACAAAATGCGTTACCTGCAACGATGGAGCGGAGGGCTTCATTCACGGTTGCTCAATGCCCGCAAAGCATTGCGTTCCCCGATTCCCTCCCTCAGTCGCCACATTTTTTAAGGCAATTGAGGATCACACATGAACAAACTGACTGCTGCCACCGCGCTGGCACTGACCGCCGGCGGCGCGACTGCTGCCGATTCATCCCACAACCCCCTGCGCGAGGAAACCATCGTCACGTCGTCGCGCGTGCCCACACCGCTGCGCGAAATCGGCACGTCTGTGAGCGTTGTCGAACTGGACGACATCCGGTTGCGCGGTTTCAGCACGATCTCGAACGTGCTGCGCTACGAACCCGGTATCAGTGTCGCCAACAACGGCGGCGTCGGGCGCAACGCGGAAGTGAGCATCCGCGGCGAGCGCGGCTACCGCACCCGGGTGTACATCGACGGCATAGAAGTTACCGACACCTCCACGCCGCAGGCCGGCCCCAACTTCGCCAACCTGAGCAGCACCGGTATCGAGCGCATCGAGATTCTGCGCGGACCGCAGGGCATGATGTACGGCGCCGACGCCGGGGGCATCATCAGTATTCAAACCCGCCGCGCGACTGAAGGGTTTGGCGGTGAGGTCAGCGCTGAGTACGGACGCTACGGTACCGCACTGCTGGACGCCTACCTGAGCGGCGGCAACGCCACCGGCGACCTGTCGCTGATCGCATCCACCCTGGAAACCGATGGCTTCAACACCCTCACCACCGACCCTGCGCCGCAGGACGAGGACGGTTACGAAAACACCACGCTGCACCTGCGCGCCGGCCTGAACCTCATGGACAACCTGCGCGCCGAGTTCGTTGGCCGGCAGGTCGATGGCGAGGCGGAGTTCGACGACTGCTCAACCGCTGTTTTCTTCGAACCCACTGACGCCTGCCTGGGCGACACCGAGCAAACCAGCTGGCGCGCAGCGCTGTTGCACAAAGGCGAGCGCTTCACCAACACCCTGTCCTACAACGTGCATACCTCCGAAAGTGATTTCCTGTCCGAGGGCGTCAGCACTTACGCGACCGAAGGCGAACTGGAAAAACTTGAGTACCTGGGCAGCTGGGCGGTGCAATCTACCCATTCGCTGGTGTACGGGGTCGAAGCCATCACCGAGTCACTCGACGACGGCACCGATGACGTCGACCGCGACCAGACCGGCGTGTTCCTGGAATACCTCGGCACACTGGCGGACAACCTGTTCGTGACTGTGGGTGCGCGTTACGACGACAACGACGATTTCGGCAGTGAAACCACCTACCGCCTCAGCGGTGCTTACCTGGTGGCGGCCGACGGCGGTGAGATCAAACTCAACGGCAGCTACGGCACAGGCTTTCGCGCACCCAGCCTGAGCGAAATCGCATACAACCGCGGCCCCTTTGCCTACCCACCGGCGTCACTGGTGGAACTGGGCGCCGAGAAAAGCGAGGGCTTCGAAGTCGGCGCTGGATTCTTTGCCGATGCCGGCTGGGCACTTGAAGCGGTCTACTTCGACCAGACCACCGAGGACGAAATTTTCTTCGACCTGCTGGACTTCTCGGGCTACCTGCAAGGTAGCGGCGATTCCACCTCGCGCGGCATCGAGATCATCGGCCACTACCCCATCAACGACATCGTGAGCGTGACCGGCAACTACACCTACAACGACACCGAGGACAGCGGTGGCGAGCAGCGCCTGCACCTCCGCGTCGTCGTCGAACGCCCGCGCCTTGTGCGCGAGGATCTTGTAGGTACGCATGCAGCCCTTGGCGAACTCCCAGACCCCTTCCTCGTCCTCGGTGCGATAGGCGTGCGCGTCGAAGTGCAGCGGCCCCGTGTAGGGGGTGCCGCCGCGCGTGCCCTCGAGCAGGCGCACCAGCAGGAACGCGCCCTTCTGGTCCTCGCT
>CAYGOX010000300.1:0-1320 GCA_964351485.1 uncultured Halioglobus sp. | reverse complement strand
GAACAGCGCCTGCGCGCGCCGGAAAATCTCGCCAACCTGGGCCTGGTACTTACCCCTATGGGCGATCGACTCACGATCAGTCTCAACCTGCGTATCAGCGGCGGCAAGGCCGCCGAACGGGGCGCATCGGTAGATGACTACGAGGTATTCGACATCAGCGCCAGCTACCATGCCACCGACAACCTCGAACTGTTCGGTCGCATCGAAAACCTGATGGACGAAGATTACGAGGAGATTCCCACGTACAATACGTCCGGCGCCGCCGGCTACGTGGGTGCGCGCTATAACTTCTAGCGCGAGGTAGAGCCATGTCCACAGAGGATCGGAAAAACGCCAAACACAAGGCGGCCATGGAGAAGCAGAAGGCCAAGGTGGACTCTGCCATCGAGGCGGCGGACATCGAACGCGGTGTCGCCATCCTGCTCACCGGCAACGGCAAGGGCAAGTCCAGCTCCGCTTTCGGCATGGTGCTGCGTGCACTGGGCTACGGCCAGAAGGTCGGCGTCGTCCAGTTCATCAAGGGCCAGCAGCTCTCCGGCGAAGAAATCTACCTGCGGGATCACTGCCCGCAGGTGGCTTTCTACCAGATGGGCACCGGCTTTACCTGGGACACCCAGGATCGCTCAGCGGATATCGCCGCGGCGGAAAAAACCTGGGAGGTAGCGGCTAACCTGCTCGCCGACAGCAGCTACGATCTGGTCGTGCTAGACGAGCTGACCTACATGATCGCCTACGATTACCTCGACACGCAGATGATCCTGGACGCGATCAGTAATCGCCCCGCCAGCATGAGCGTTGTCGTAACCGGGCGCGGCGGTGGAAGCGCGCTGCAGGACATCATGGATACCGTCTCTGAGGTCAAGGAGATCAAGCACGCCTACAACGCGGGCATCAAGGCGCGCCAGGGCGTGGACTTCTAGCGCCCCGCTTCGGGCGCATAATGCAGCCTGGCCTGCGCCAGGTGCTCGCACACCGCACTCGCACCCTCGACGATGCGCGGCGTGTGCCGCTGCAGGATATCGGGCGGCACGAAGTAAAGCTGATCGTTGCGTACGGCGGTCATGGTGCTCCAGCGCCGCCAGTCGTCCAGCCACTCCGGCCGGGCCTTGTCCATGCCGCTGGCGATGATCACCTGGGGATCGGCGCGGATCACTGATTCCACACTGATCCGCGACACCAGCGCCGGCGCATCGCCAAACACGTTGCGACCCCCGCAGACGCGCAACACGTCGGAGATAAGGTGATCGCCGTTCAGCGACAACAGCGGTTCGTTCCAGAGCTGGTAATACACGCTCAGTGGCGTTTAGCTGGCGTAGCGCG
>CAYGOX010000299.1:0-4793 GCA_964351485.1 uncultured Halioglobus sp. | reverse complement strand
CGCAAACCGCGCGTTCTCGTGGAGCAGCTCAGAGCGTGCAAAACCGCGATCCGCCAGGCCGTGGTTTTCATCCAGCGGGCTGGCGATAAACGCCTTGCGGCGCGCATCGACGGCGCCGGGGTCGCCCGCCCGGTTAAGCGCTGTGCGCGTCTGGTGCGTGCTCCAGAAATCCTTGGCCTGCAGTGTGATCGTGCTGCGGCGGTTCTGTGAGTTATTGATGCGAAGCAGCAACATTCTCGGGCCGTAACCATTGTCCTGCGCGATGCACGTCTGGCGCCGTGACTCGGCCAGCTTGCGAAGCGTGGATTGCCATGCGTCCCCGTCCGGTTTCCCTTCAAAGTAGATGGCGCCCTGCTCGTTCCCGGAGCAGCGGACACCGTCGTCGAGTACCATCCGCGTCGAGCCCAGGCGATACTCAAGGCCGTTGATAACGACGTCGCCCGGCATCTGCGGCCTGCCGTTTTCGGACGGGGGGAGGGTGAGCTCGGCGAGCGCCCAGGGGCTGAAGGTGAGCGCCAGGAGAACAAGGGTCTTGAGACTATGCTTGTTTACAGGTGTTCTGGACATCGGGGCACTCCTTGATCTGCCGACAGTTATTTACTGACAAGCTCTCGTTGTTTGTGATCATTCGGTCGGCCAGCCGCCGTGCTCGGCCATAAACGCGTCCATTTCCTTCACCAGAAAATCGATGCGCCCCGGCGGTATGCCGTTTTCAATCAGCCCTTCAATATACTGCTTGCGGGTGGGTCTTGCAGGCTCGGTCGCCGGCTGGGGCTCAGCCGCGATGTTGTAGCGCTCCGCCATCTGCTTTGCTTGCCCGCAGGACAGTATCACGGGCTTGCAGATTTTGAGGCAACTGCGCGGCTGGGATCTGTCGTATGAGCACTCACAGGCGCAGACGGGAAACTCCGATACTTCACTGGTCGGCAGCGAGCCGATGGTGTTGGCCGTGCCTTCACCTGTTTTGAGTTCTTCCAATGTCTCGGGCGGAATCATCTCTTCGAGGTTGAAGTTGCGTATCGCCGGGAAGGCTTCGTATAAGTCCTGTATCGCGCTCTCGTGGGTTCCGCCGGCGGTGACCACTGGTTCCACCCGGTCGTCGCCTTCCCAGGGGGCGGTGATCGCGAACGACCCTGAGATTGTTCTCGCGATGGGCAGGGTGTAGTCGTCGCCAACCATCGAGAAATCGATATTGGGCAGGTCTACCAGTCCCGCCTGGAACGACCCGCGCAGTACGAAGGGGGTGAATTCATCAATCGTTACGACGCCAGATGTGGGGTAGAGACGTCCGCGTCCGCGCTGTATGTCGTTCGGACCCTTGGCGTAGAATTTCTGGCGATCCACGCCGCTGCTCACCTTGATATCCGCGTTGCTAAACGTGCCCTGGAAGCCGTAGTCGATGGCGGGGAACTGTAGTTCAACCAGCGAGCCCTCGGTGTCTGCGGTTTTCTGAAGTGCGTCGTTTATACCCGCGCTGGTTGCGAAAACACCCTTGTCCGCAATGGCGGTGAACTGGGACATAAGTTGGGCGAGTCCGCCGCCGGTGCCCGTCGTCTGGAACAGGTCGGCGAAACTGCCGGGCATCAGGGACAGGGTAATGGACGTTGTCGGGCCGCAGCCGGTTTCCGCGAAGGCCTCTTTCACACAGCCGCGCCGGTTGCGGCCGTGGTTGACGCTGGAGCTGGAGGCGGCGCGCGCGCTCAGGGAGTCGAGTTCGGCATCCAGTTCCCGCTTGGCTGCCTGTCGGGTTTCGTCTTTTGCCGGTTGTTTGGGGTTGCTGGCGCCTGCGGATTGCGGGCGCGGTTTGGAAGGGCGTTCCCGGGGTGAGGTCATGTTGCTGTCCCAGTACCCGGTGGCCACGTGGAACTTCACATCCACCTTGCCCGTGTCTCTGGGGTCCTCAGACACGTTGGACACGACGAACACCTCGGGCACCTCGCCGTCGATGGTAAAACGCCAGTGGCCCACGTAGCCGCCACCGGCTGGTGACGGAAACACCACCGGGCTGCCCACGCGCGTGCCGCCCCGGGTGCCGATGCGCAGGTCGGCGAGTCCCGCGGCGTCGGCGGAGCGTACATGAATCGAGAGATCCACTTTGCCCTCGCCGAATACCTGTACCTTGAAGCATCGGGAAGCATTGCGGTCTATCTCCGTGCGGAACTCGCCGGAGACGGAGGTGGCGGTGAGGTTCATCGGTTCCTTGCAGCCGCCGAACAGCAGGTTCAACCAGCCGTCCTGAGCGTCGGTGACAGTCCCCTTCGGCGCGCGTGTCATGCGCACGGGGACGAAGTCGGCGAAGGTCGACACAAAGTTGGCGTAAATGCGCGCCAGGCTCAGGCCCGTTGCAGCGCGCAATCCCTTGTCGGCCCAGATCAGGTCGGCGCTTTGCGATTTGGTGCTGGCGTAGGGTACGGCGAACATCTTCACGAGATACGAAAAATCCGGCTGCGTCACTTCTACGCCGGCCCGGCCGTTGCGCTTGGAGGCGGCGTAGTGCTCGCCCACGTAGCGCCAGAAAGATGAGGTGCGGTAGTCGGCATCGTGGAAGTCGCTGGCTTCGGGGTGGGAGAGGGGGATGAAGTAGGGACGTCCGCCAAGGCGATAGTCCTCTGCGGTTCCCCGGTGGTTGTCCACGCCCCGCAGTTTCATCGCCATGTACTGGCCAACCGCCTGCGCCTGTCCCTCGATAACCCAGTCACCCGGGAGTGTGTCGTTGCCAGGCTGGTAGGCGCGTTGGGCGACGTGGAACAGCTCGTGCGCGAGGTGCTCGTAGACGTGGCCGTCGGGCTTGCCACCGGGAAAGCGTGCGCGGGATGCGTCTACTTGAAACTGTGTCTGTGTGGCCGACACGCGGGTAACGCGTGCGGGCCCGGTGCCGGAGCCATCGGGGTTTTTGTCGGGGTAGTTGAAGAAATGTACGGTGTATGCATCCCCACCGGAGCGACCGGTGCGCACTTCCAGTTCAGGCGCTCGAAACCCCATCTTCTCGTATTCTTTGGCCACCTTGGTCAGGAAGGTCTCCATAAACACCACGGCCTGCGCCTGCTCCGGCGCCCAGTTGTCTGCGCCCTGAAGTATTTCGGGCACGACACTGTAGGGGTCGGCTTTGATAATGATGAATTCCGTGGTCGGCCAGTTCGCCGACTCGGCTGAGGTGGCCAGCGCGAAGAGCGCTGCAAAGCAGGCGGCAAGGCCTGTCGTTATCTTACGAACCATCGTGGTAGCCCTCCGGGCTATACCTGAGTCCAGAACTTCGCGCATTCACGCATAGTTATCGGCTTGACGTCTAGCCCCCGAAAACCGGGGACAGACCACGTTTTTTTAAAAAACGTGGTCTGTCCCCGGTTTTCGGTTTCCTTTGATGTTTTGATGCCTATTTAAATGATGCTAAGATGCCAAAATATGACAAGAGGCACCCACTGTGCGAACTACCTTAACAATCGATGACAACACGGCGAAGCAGCTGAAGCAGATTGCCCATGACACGGGCAAGAGCTACAAGCAGGTGGTCAACGAGACCTTGCGGCGAGGCCTGGCTGTAACTGAGGTCAGGGAAAAGGCTGCCCCGTATAAGCTGAAGCCTGTATCGCTAGGCGACGTAGCACCCGGCTACAACCTCGACAAAGCGCTCGCAATTGCTGATGCGCTGGAGGACGAGGCAATCGTGGCCAAACTGCACGTGCGAAAATGATTCTTGTCGACGCGAACCTGCTGATCTATGCCATCAACCGGGATGCACCCCATCATCGCGAAGCGCGTCGATGGCTCGAGCGCACTTTTTCGGGCACGGAGTCGGTGGGATTACCCTGGATAGTCGTGCTGGCTTTTTTGCGGATAACCACGCGGCAGGGCATCCTCTCGGCACCACTCACACCTGAGCAGGCGATAGGCTATGTCGACGAATGGTTGAGTCTTCCTTCTGTAGAACTACTGGGTCCACGCGACACCCACTGGCCGATAGTTCGCAACTTGCTCTTGCAATCGGGAACCCTCGGCAATCTCACGTCTGATGCGCACATTGCAGCGCTTGCCCTGGAGTACGGCGCAACGGTCTGTTCTGCGGACTATGATTTTCGGCGCTACCAAGGCGTAAACCACATCAACCCGCTGGATGCCGGTTGAAAAAAACCGGGGACAGACCCCATTTCTTTCAGACGTGTCCAGTTAAAGGTACTTCTACCCCGTTAGGAAACGGCTGCTATACTTTAACGACGATTTATCCCATTGAGCGGCACGGAAGCATCAAAACACTATTCAAACTGACGTTGGCGACCTGCATCGCCATAGTCTCCCTCAATTCTCAGGCGACAATTATGTATTCTGAGGATACATCAACCAGATTACTTGGGTCTTGGGATACGCCAGAAGGATCTTCACGAATCCAGGCAGTCATGAACTTCGGTTCGCTCTTACCAGGCGGATTTGGCGCATTTTTTCTACAGCGCAGCAATACCATCGTATTTACCACAATCCGTACAGGGGAAAGCGACAATCCGAATTTTGGTGAATTCACGCCATTACAGGAGACTTCCTATACCGACGTACTTGGCTCATACGACAATACGCCCTTGGGAACGCCCGTATTTTTCAAGTTTTACGAGATACGAGACACCGGCGGAAACTCGGGTCGTTTCAGTGGAAGATTTTGTTTTTCAATTGAACAGAGTGAATGTGCAGCAGTCACGGTCCACACGCCTCAAACCTTCGCTCTTCTGCTGCTGGGTTTCTTGATGCTAGGCGCTAGTCGGAAAACCGAAAACCGGGGACAGACCACGTTTTTAAGAAAAAACGTG
>CAYGOX010000298.1:0-4796 GCA_964351485.1 uncultured Halioglobus sp. | reverse complement strand
TGTTACATCATCGTCCTGCTGATCGACGAGCGGCCGGAGGAAGTGACCGAGATGCAGCGCTCCGTGGGCGTGCGCGGCGCCGAAGTCGTCGCCTCGACGTTCGACGAACCGCCCTCGCGCCACGTCCAGGTGGCCGACATGGTGATCGAAAAAGCCAAGCGCCTGGTTGAACACAAGAAAGACGTCGTCATCCTGCTCGACTCCATCACGCGCCTGGCGCGCGCCTACCCCACCGTGATTCCCAGCTCCGGCAAGGTACTGACCGGTGGTGTGGACGCCCATGCCCTGGAACGTCCCAAGCGCTTCTTCGGTGCCGCGCGTAACATTGAGGAAGGCGGCAGTCTGTCGATTATCGCCACCGCGCTGATCGACACCGGTTCGAAGATGGACGAGGTGATCTACGAGGAATTCAAGGGCACCGGCAACATGGAACTGCACCTGGATCGCAAGGTCGCGGAAAAACGCGTGTACCCCGCGATCAACATCCGCCGTTCCGGCACCCGTCGCGAGGAACTTCTGACCAAGGAAGAGGAACTGCAGCGCATGTGGATTTTGCGCAAGCTGCTCCACGGCATGGAAGATCTCGCTGCCATCGAGTTCCTGTCCGACAAGCTCAAGGAAACCAAGACGAACCTGGAATTCTTCAAGTCGATGAAGCGCAAGTAATTGCGCCCCTGCACGGTATACTGGGCCGCACGGTGATCATCACACAGGCTGCCCCACGTGAAGTACGCTGACCTGAGGGATTTTATCGCCGCGCTGGAAGCGCGCGGCGAACTGGTGCGTATCAGCACCGAGGTCGATCCCCACCTGGAAATGACAGAAATTGCCGACCGCACACTGCGTGCGGGCGGCCCTGCCCTGCTGTTCGAAAATCCGAAGGGCCACAACATTCCGGTGCTGGCCAACCTGTTCGGGACGCAGACGCGCGTCGCGATGGGCATGGGCGCCGATTCGCTGCACGCGTTGCGTGAGATCGGCGAGGTACTGGCCTACCTGCGCCAACCGGACCCGCCCAAGGGCATGCGCGACCTGTGGGACAAGGCGCCCGTACTGAAGCAGGTGTTGCAGATGGGGCCCAAAACCGTGCGCAACGCCCCCTGCCAGTACCACGTCCACGAGGGCGACGCCGTCGACCTGACCCGCTTCCCTATCCAGACCTGCTGGCCCGAAGACGCCGGGCCGCTTATCACCTGGCCCCTGGTCATCACGCGCGGGCCCGAGAAGGAGCGGAAAAACCTCGGCATCTACCGCATGCAACTGCTCGGTCGCAACCGGTTGATCATGCGCTGGCTGTCGCATCGCGGCGGCGCGCTGGACTATCGCGAGTGGCAACTGAAGCATCCAGGCAAGCCCTACCCCGTCGCGGTCGCGCTGGGCGCCGACCCGGCCACCACACTTGCGGCCGTCACGCCCGTTCCCGACAGCCTCTCCGAATACGCTTTCGCCGGGCTCCTGCGCGGCAGTAAAACCGAACTCGTCGACTGCTACACACCGCTGTGCCGCGAGCACGGCCTGCAGGTGCCGGCCACCGCCGAGATCGTGCTGGAAGGCTATTTACAGCCGGGCGAGACAGCGCCCGAGGGCCCCTTCGGCGACCACACCGGTTACTACAACGAGGTCGACGAGTTCCCGGTATTTACCGTATCGGCAATCACGCATCGCGAAGCGCCGATCTACCACAGCACCTACACCGGACGTCCGCCGGACGAACCGGCGATACTCGGCGTGGCGTTAAACGAGGTCTTCATCCCGATCCTGCAAAAACAGTTTCCGGAAATTGTCGACTTCTACCTGCCGCCCGAGGGCTGCTCCTACCGCCTGGCCGTCGTGACCATGAAAAAGGAGTATCCCGGCCACGCCAAGCGCATCATGCTCGGGGTCTGGTCGTTCCTGCGCCAGTTCATGTACACCAAGTTCGTGATCGTCACCGACGACGACGTGAACGCGCGCGACTGGCAGGACGTGATCTGGGCGATGACCACGCGCATGGATCCGGAGCGCGACAGCATCTTCGTCGACAACACCCCGATCGACTATCTGGATTTTGCCTCGCCGGTATCCGGGCTCGGTTCGAAGGTGGGCTTTGACGCCACCAACAAGTGGCCGGGCGAAACCCAACGGGAGTGGGGCAAGCCAATTGCCATGGATCCCCAGGTCAAGGCGCGCGTCGACGCCATCTGGGATGAGCTGGGAATTGAGCCGGGTAGCGCCCGCTAGGGGCGGCGCGCAACCCTAGTGCGACAGGACCTGGCCTGACACCACTTTCTCAGGCATCGGCAGTTCCGGCAGGTCGCGCTGCGCCATCAGCAAACCATCGCGAAAGTAGGCGCCGGCAACCTTGGGCTCACCCAGGGCGGTAAGCAGGCGCCCCAGTTCAGCACACACCTCCGGCGTCTTGTTGACCCGGTAGCTGCTCTCGAAATAATCGCGCGCCTTGCCCCACAGGCGGTCCCGCGCCGACAACCGGCCCAGGCAGAGCAACAGGTCGGCGTCTTCGGGATGACTGCTGAGCCACGATTCGGCCTGCGCCAGACGGCGCGGCGCCTGGTCGCCTTCCAGGAAACCGAATTGCCGCACGAGCACCGGATCCCAACCCTGCTTCAGCCCTTTCACGATCACTTTTTCCGCCGCTTCGTGATCGCCCAGCGCAATCAGTTCTGCCGCGTAACCGGCCACCATGTCCGGCGCCTGCCGCAAGGGCGAGGGCACCTGTTGCCAGGCCGCGCGCAGCATCTCCGTAGAGGCGGCGTCGCCGGACGAGGCGCGATGCATGCGCTGGCGATGCACCTGGCGCTCCAGCTCATCGTAACCCTCGACCGACAAGGTCTTGTGTTTTTTCAGCTCAGGCAGCAGTGCCAGCAGCCCGTCCCAGTCGGCCAGATCCACGTACGCGCGATGCATCAGCTCCAGCACCTTCGGATACTTGCCCGCATCGTGGCGCATCCCCTGCAACATCGCCAGGGCCTGTTTCGGGGCTCCCGCCTCGAGGTGCAGTTCCGCCCGCGTCAGTTCCACCAGGGGCCCCGCACCGGGCTGGGTGTCGCGCGCCGCGTTGAGATGCTCGCGCACCTTCTCGCTCTCGCCCAGGGCGTGGCTGGAACGCGCCGCGATCAGGTGGTTCAGTAGCGGCGCTTCGTTCTTGTGCATACCGCGCAGCACCTGCCGCCGCGCCGCGGCCCAGTTGCCTTCGCCGAAGCTGATCAGGCCGCGCGTGGTGTTGCGCACCGCCTGCTCCGCCTGGCGATGTTCGATCCAGTTGAAGAAGGAGCGCTGCCCGCTGATCAGCCGGTAAATAAGCCGCAGCACAAAGTAGACGACCCACGCGGCGAACAGGAGCAGGAGTATGCCCACCCAGAGACTGCTCTCGAGCGTCCAGTGACGATACGCGAGCAGCACGTAGCCAGGATCCGTTTCGATAATCGCGACAATGCCGACCCCCAGCAGGAGGGCGATCAGGAACAGGGCGAATAATCTACGCATGGTTTATTCGTCGCCTCCCTGTTCCAGCCGACGCGCGACGGCCTCGTCCAGGGCGCGCAGTGACCGCGACAGGTCGGGCATCTCTACCGACACCTGCCGGTCTGCCAGCTGTTTGATCTCGCGGCTGAGCGCCGCTGCGGCTGCGCTGTCGGATTCGGCAAACTCCTGCACCCAGTGCCCGGCGCGACCCAGCGATTCGGTGTACAGCACCTGGTTGCCCGACAGCAGGGCGACCTGCGCCTGCTCCAGCAACATGCGCAGGTTCTGCCGGGCGATGCCCTCCCACTGTGGGTCCATCAGGGTCTGCATGGGGACATCCCGGCGCCGGATGATGATGTAGTCAGACAGTTTTTTCCAGGCGGCTTCGTACCCCTGACGCAGCGTTTCCTGCCAGCTGTCGGCCTCCGGACGCAGAGCTTCAGACTCGCGCTCGGGCAGCTGGAAGATGCGCAATTGTGCAGCCTGTTCAACCAGAGCCGCGAGCCGCAGGTAGATGCCCTCGACATCGATCTGCGGTACCGCGCGCACCGCGGCGAGATCGGCCGCAAGCGCGCCGCGCACACCGTGCAGGGTGGTATCGTCGAGCTGGCGCAACACCTTGTCGGCGTTCTCCAGCAGGGCCTTGGCCGCCTCGGCATCACCCGCCATGATCAGGCGCTGGTTTGCCAGGCGCAGGAGGTATTCAGCCTCGGCCATCAGCCAGGCGTCGCGGTCGGCCGCGCTGAAACGCGACAGCTCCTCGCGCTGGGAGGCCAGCTGGGCTTCGAGCGCCTCGATGCTCTTGGCCAGGCGAAAATCCTCGCCACTGGCCGCGGCCTCGAGGTTGCCCAGCCCCTGTTTGAATTCGCTCTGCAGGGTTTCACCCAGCGACGCCAGGCGATTGTCTTTCTGCTGCGCCGCGGCCTCGAGCTGCGCGACGCGTTCGGTCATCGCCGCCTCGCGCTTTTGCGCCTCCATGACAACCCAGGCCGATGCGCCGGCAACGCCCAGTACCAGCATGATGGCGAGCCAGGCAATGCCCGAAGAGCCCCGCTTCGGAGCCGGGGCGGGCGCCGGGGCCTGATCGGATGAAGGTGGCGTTGAAGGAGTAGACTCGAGGACTGATTCCGCCTCGTCGGTTTGCGCCGTGTCTTTGTTGTCCTGATCGCTCACTGCTTAGTCTCCTGAGCTGGCTTTCCTTGTGTTAAGCGCCACGTGTGAAGCGCGTGTAACATCGACGCATCCGACGCATTGTCGGCAACGATCACCGAGGTGAACCCGGCATCGCGCGCCTGCTGCGCGACCCGCTGCGACGGCACAATAAGGCATGTGCC
>CAYGOX010000297.1:0-4806 GCA_964351485.1 uncultured Halioglobus sp. | reverse complement strand
CGATAAACATGATAAACAGCAGGATCGCGACAACCGTCAGTTTGATATTGCGTGACTGGCTCATAAGGTGGCCACCGGGAACAGGTAATTATCCACCAGCATCCACACGAACAACGCCATCAGGTAGGTGATGGAATACTTGAACGTCGCCATTGGCGCATCCGGATTCTTGTCCCGCAACAGCTCAATTGCCCAATACAGGAAGCCAAGACCCAGCAGTATGGCACCGCCGAGGTAGAGGGGGCCGCTCATGCGGGTAGCGAAGGGCAGGAGGGTGATGAGGAACATGATGATCGTGTACAGAAGGATATGCAGCTTGGTAAAGGCCACCCCGTGGGTCACCGGCAGCATGGGAATCTCGACAGCGGCGTATTCTTCGCGCCGGGCGATCGCCAGCGTCCAGAAATGCGGTGGCGTCCAGGCGAAGATGATCAGCACCAGCAGCAGGCCGTGGCCGTGGATTTCGCCGGTCACCGCGGTCCAGCCGAGCAGGGGAGGGGCCGCGCCCGCCAGCCCGCCGATCACGATATTCTGCGGCGTCGCGCGCTTGAGAAACAGCGTGTAGATAAACGCGTAACCCACCAGCGACGCCAGCGTCAGCCAGGCAGTCAACGCATTGATCCATACCAGGAGGATCACCATTCCCAATCCACCCAGTGCGGCGGCAAAGATCGCTGCCTGAAGCGTTCCTACGCGCCCCTGTGCGACCGGACGGTTGCGGGTACGCGCCATTTTCTGGTCGACGCTCTGGTCCACGAGGTGATTCACCGTCGCCGCCGCACCGGCGCACAACGCGATACCGAGATTGCCCAGTATCAGCACATCAAACGGCACCATGCCCGGTACCGCCATGAACATGCCGATAACCGACGTCAGGATCATCAACAGGACAACGTTGGGCTTGGTCAGCTCCTTGTAGTCGCGCCACGTTGCGGGCGCGGTGTGTGCGGGTGTCGACATGGGGTAATCAGCCACTGGAATTCTTCAGCAAAAACTTGAGATCCGAGATGACATCCTTATACGAGATGTCGCTAGTGTAGGTCATCATGACCCATCCCGCCGGATCGACGAGGTACCAGGTAGTCGGCTGGGCATTCAGCTCCGGGAAGAGGGCTGCGAAGTCGTCCCGCGAGACTACCAGGGGCTTCAGCCCGCGGTGCTCTGCACCGAGAAACTGATCAAAGCTGGCGACCGGGGCAGGGCGGTCGTCGCTCATTTTGGTTACATTCAGCCGGGTCGCCGATGGCGGGGTATCGCTGACATACATCCGCCTCCGTCGGTTGAACTCCTTGCCCATGGCGGTGTGGATCTGGCGGGTGAGATAGAGGCTTTGTTCACAGGCGCTGTCACACTCGCTCCCTGCATTCGGCACGAGCATCGTCCAGCGCGGCTCCATCTCCCTGTAGGTCACAGTTCCCGCCGCGCCGGCTTCGCCCAGGGAGTAGTCATCGAGCTGGCGCGGCGGCTCAACCAGCTGGCCGCGATTGGCCGTGCCCAGCATACCTACCAGATCGAGGTTACCGCTGGTGCCGAAATACCACAGCCAGGTCGCCGCCAGGATGATCGTGACTGGCAGCCCGCCAATCAGCAACAGGACCATGCGCCCCGAGCCCGGTTTGGGATCACTCATCATTGTCTCCACTGTCATCTTTGCCGCGCAGCACCTGCCAGAGGTTGGATGCCTGGAACAGGTAGATCAGCACCAGCACAGCAGCCATCGTAAACCACTGCACCGCGTACCCCGTGTGCTTGGCGGGGCTCACATTAATGAATTGCCAATCAATGTCCAGTGCCCCGGCTTGATCCGGGTCCAGGCGCAGGGGGTAGGGGAACAGGCTGCCGTCGATCTCTGCCTCAACCGCGCGCTCCAGAAGCGGCATTTCGACCGCCTGAACCCGCTTCGGCCATCCGTCAGTAAGCACTTGCTCCGCCAGCAGGTAAGGTGTGCCGGGGGCCACGTAGATATGTCCCGTGATCGATACCGGCTCTGGCACCGCCGCCACACTGGGCAACACCTGCCGGGCCGGGTCGCCGGCGATCCAGCCGCGATTCACAAGGATGCTGCCACCCTCGTCCAGGCGAAAAACGTGCAGCACCTCGTAGCCAAAGCGTCCGTTCCGGGTTTTGTTGTCCAGCAGGAAGTAGCGCTCGGGATCAAAGCGGCCCGCGGCCAACGCTGGCCGATAGGCGAGCTGCGGCGCCTCGAGCGAGGCGAGGCGGGCGGGCGATTCTGCAGGCATCGCCTGCTGCCGGGCATAGGCCTGGGCCAGCGCGGATTTTTCCTCGGCGCGCTGCAACTGCCAGAAGCCGAGGCTGACCAGCAGGGGCAACATCAGGGCGGTAAACAGGGAGATCCGCCACTCCGGGTAGAATCGCAAAGCGGGCCGACCGGCCGTCATGTCTTTACTCCGGGGCAAATAGGGGCGGCTCGTTTATAATGGCTGCCCAACCAATAGGAGAGATATCTTGCTGAAAGTCGCCATTGTAATCCTCATGCTGGCACTGGTCGCCAGCCTGGGAAGCGGTTTTTACTACCTGATGATTGACCAGGGTGACAAGACCAAACGGCGAACCCTGAATTCACTGGGTGTGCGCGTGACACTGGCGCTCACCCTCATGGGGTTGATCATCTATGGGGTGAGCACCGGGCAGCTGGGCCACCGCACACCGTGGGACAGGGGCCCCGCTGCGGAGGCCCCGGCACAACCCTCTGACTAGCGTCAGATGATGTAGACGAAGATAAAGAGGAATACCCACACCACGTCAACGAAGTGCCAGTACCAGCTCGACGCCTCGAAGCCGAAGTGGTCTTCCGCCGTAAACTGCTTGCCAATGAGCGAGCGCAGCAACTGCACCAGCAGCATTATCATGCCCATCATCACGTGGAAGCCGTGGAAACCGGTCAGCATGAAGAACGTTGAACCGTAAATCCCCGAATTCAGCGTCAGCCCATAGTGAGCGTAGGCTTCGTAGTATTCCAGCGCCTGCAGGCCGACGAAGATAATACCCAGGGCAACGGTGATACCCAGCCAGAGATTGAATTTGGCCTTGTTGCCCGCCAGGATGCCCGTGTGGGCGATGTGACAGGTCACGCTGGATGTCAGCAGCACGATCGTGTTCCACAGCGGCAGCCACAGGTACCACGCCTTGGCCTCACCGAATGCCATGCTCTTTTCCGCACTCGCGAAGGAACCGTTGTTGGCTACCGGTTGCGCCGCGGCACCACCCACAGCCTCCTGGGGCGTCTCCATCATGGGCCAGGAATATTCAAACCCTTCCCACAGCAGGCCATTCATACGCCCGGCTTCGCCTTCACCCGCCAGCCACGGGCCGACCAGGTTGCGCACGTAGAAGAGGGCGCCGAAGAATGCGAAGAAGAACATCACTTCGGAGAAGATGAACCAGAACATACCCAGCACGTAGGATTTCTTCAGCTGGGCGCTGTTCATACCCGCGATGTTTTCGCGAATCGTGGTGCGGAACCACCCGAAGAGTGTGGCGACGAAGAAAAACAGGCCCGCGAGGAAGATCGTCCACGAGCTGGTCGGCTCGCTGGGATCACCGAAGGACATATCGTTCATGATGCTCGCAGCACCGTAGATGCTCAGCATCAGGCCTATCGTGGCACAGATCGCCAGCCTGCTTTTTTCCGGTACGTAATACTTTTCGTACTCAGTGGTGGTGCTCATGTTATCTCTCCGTAATGTGCGGCCCGGCGCAAACCGGCACGCGACTAGCGAGCAGCAACAGCGCCGTTGACGGCGTCTGTCACGTCAAAAATTGTATATGACAGGGTGATCACCTTGATGTCCCGCGGCAGGTCCTGGTCGACGATAAACTGCAGGGGCATTTCGGTGGATGTCCGACCATCCAGTGGCTGGTGGTTGAAGCAAAAGCACTCTGTCTTGTGAAAATATTCTGCCGCACGCGAGGGCGAAACACTCGGTACGGCCTGTGCAACCATCGGGTGTGGCATCGGGTTGCGCGCGAGAAAGACCGTGTCGTTAACGGCCCCGGGATTCACGTGCATCGCTGTTGTGCTGGGTCCGAACTCCCAGGGCATGCCATCGTTGTTGGTTGCGACGAACTGGATGGTGACCTCGCGGCTGGTATCGACCGCCGCGGGTACTGCCGAGTAAGCCTGGCTACTGGTTTTACCATTGATGCCCAGCGCATCACACAGCACGTTGTATAGCGGAACCATCACGACGAAAACGAAAGCAAACATGGCGACCGCCACCACGACCAGTTTGGACGCGGTATCGATCGCCGGGTTGTTGCTCAGTTTGATCATCGCTGCCGGTGTTACTTGACCACCGGGGGTGTTTCAAAGGTGTGGTAGGGCGCCGGTGTCGGCACACTCCATTCCAGACCTTCCGCACCGTCCCAGACCTTGTCGTCGCTCACGGGCTTGCCGGCAACAATAGTGGCAATCACGTTGTAGAGGAACAGGATCTGCGACGCCCCGTAGATGAACGCACCGATACTGGACATCATATTGAAGTCAGTAAACTGCAGCGCGTAGTCGGGAATCCGGCGCGGCATGCCCGCCAGACCCACAAAGTGCTGCGGGAAGAAGGTGATATTGAAGCCGATAAACGAAATCCAGAAATGGGTTTTACCCATGGTCTCGTTATACATGCGGCCACACCACTTCGGCAGCCAGTAGTAAATTGCCGCAGTCATGGAGAATACCGCACCCGCCACCATCACATAGTGGAAGTGGGCTACCACGAAGTAGGAATCGTGGTACTGGAAGTCAGCCGGGGCAATCGACAGCATGAGGCCGGTAAGGCCGCCAATGGT
>CAYGOX010000296.1:0-4806 GCA_964351485.1 uncultured Halioglobus sp. | reverse complement strand
TGTGGTTAGCTTTACCGGTTTGTGAGCGAGCACCCCTGCCCGCACAGCCCCAAACTCTATGCCATAATTTTTATAGTTTCAACTATAAATCAGTTCTGGCAGAATACGGCCAGCATCATGCGTGGGAGAGCACTATGAAGTTCTGGCAATCACTGGCCTTCGTCGAAATGGAGCAAATGGTGGAGTTGGCGCAGTTCTGCGAGGCGCTGGGGTTTCACGGCGTTTCCTACGGCGATCACCTGGTCACCACCCGTGAGCAGGTCGACCAGTACCTGTACCAGGAGGACGGCAACGTGCTGTGGAATCCGGATACCCACTGGCCGGACCCCTGGGTAATAACCGCAGCACTCGCGCAGGCGACCACGCGGCTGAACTTCCTCACCTCGATCTATATCCTGCCCCTGCGCGACCCACTGAGCGCCGCCAAGGCGGTGTCCACCGCCGCCTACCTGTCTTCGGACCGCGTATCCCTGGGCGTCGGTATCGGCTGGCAGAAGGCCGAATTCGAAATGTGCGGGCAGGATTTCCACACCCGGGGCAAGCGCACCAATGAAATGCTCGAACTGCTGCCCCAGCTAATGTCCGGCGACATGGTCGAGTTCCACGGCGAATTCTACGACCTGCCGGCGCTGAAAATGTCACCGGGCACGAAACAGCCCGTGCCGATCCTCGTCGGTGGTTACTCCCCCGCCGCCATGCGGCGGGCGGCCAACTACGACGGCTGGATGGCCACGCTGCACGATGAAGACGACATCTACCCACTGCTCGACGCCCTGCAGGCGATTCGCCGCGAGGCCGGCACGCAGGACAAACCCTTCGAAATCTGGAGCGGCGTGAAGAATCCCGGTGACGGCACCCATGAGCGGCTGGCCGAAGCGGGCGTCACCATGGTCAACGGGACGAATTTCCTGGACGCTGACGGGCGTACTACACTGTCGAGCATCGACGACAAGAAGCGCCGTATCGAGGCCTTCGCCAAAGCCTTCCTCAACTGAGCCAAAGTACATCATGAATCAACTGAAACTCGACAATATTGCCGATCGCCATCTCGGCCGCATCCTGCAACTGCAGGCACAGGACAACGGCGACACCGTCTTCCTGATCAACGATGAACAGCGCATCACGTTCGCCGAGGCCGAGGACATTACCAACCGCCTCGCCGCGGGCTTTGCGTCGCTGGGCGTTGGCCGCGATGACCGCGTCTCGCTGTTCATGGGCAACGTACCGGAGATGGTGCTGCTGTGCCTGGCGCTGAACAAGCTCGGCGCCGCCTGGGTACCGATTTGCACCGACTATCGCGGCGAATGGTTGCGCGACACGATCGACCGCAGCCGCCCCCGCGTACTGGTGACCGATGCCGAACACCTGCCGCGCCTGCTCGACCTGCCCGAACTGCCGGCGGTCGACAACTACCTGCTGCTTGACGGTGCCTCCGACGCACTGCCTTCGGCAACATTGTACGAAGATCTGCTCAAGCACGAGCCGCTGTCGGTGGACTACAGCACCATGCACTGCAGCGATACCAATGCGATCCTCTGGACCTCCGGGACAACCGGCCGCTCCAAGGGCGTCATGCAGGCACATAACAACTGGATTCGTTCCACGCTGATGGGCGCGGCCCTCATGTACGACAGCCGCGAGGGCGATATCATTTACTGCGCGCTGCCGCTGTACAACTCCGGGGCCTGGCTAACCTGTATTATCCGCGCACTGATCACCGGCATCGGCGTCGCGATCGAACGCAAGTTTTCCGCCGGCCAGTTCATGGAGCGCGTTCGCCACTTCAATGCGACGCAGACCTTCGCGGTCGGGTCGATGGGCGTCTTCCTCATGAAGACACCGCCCGCCGACGACGATGCCGACAACCCACTGCGCGAGGCCTGCATCGTACCCATGCCGCCGAACCTGTGGGAGGCGTTCGAGCAGCGCTTCGGCGTCAAGCTGATCACCTCCGGCATGGGCCAGAGCGAATGCCTGCTGACCCTGAACCAGCTGCACAGCGACGTGGAGGTCCCGGTCTACTCGCTGGGCTTCCCCCCGCCCGATGCCGATGTGCGACTGTTCGACGACGACGGCAACGAGGTACCCGACGGTGAACCGGGTGAAATCTGCGTGCTGCCCAAGGAACCGTATCTGCTGTTCAACGGGTATTTCGACGATCCCGAGGCCACTGCCGCGGCCTATCGCGGCGACTGGTTCCTCACCGGGGACATGGCGCGCAAGGATCCGGAAACGGGCGCGTTCTTTTTTGTCGACCGCAAGAAAGACGCGGTCCGCTTTGCCGGTCGCAACATCTCCACCATGGAGGTCGAAAGTGTACTGGTGCGGCACCCGGCCGTGGCCGAGGTGGCCGCCTACGGTATTCCCAGCGCCGATTTGGAAAGCGAGGATGAACTGATGCTGGCCATCGTGCGCGCCGAGGGCTCCGACGAGACGCCCGAAGGTTACTGCCGCTTCCTGAACGAGAACGCACCGCACTACTTCGTGCCGCGGTACATCCGATTCGTGGACGCACTGCCCTACACCCCGACCAACAAGGTGCAGAAATACCTGCTGCGCACCGAGGGCGTTACCGCCGACACCTGGGACAGGCAGCAGTCCGATTTCGTCGTGGAAAAATAACGTAAGGAGACAGGCCGTGACCGAGCCCCGCGCACTGCGCATCGTACAGTGGACCAGTGGCGGCGTCGCCCGGGAGGCCATCCGGGCAATCGTCGAAGATTCCAGACTGGAGCTGGTCGGGCTGTTCGCCTACAGCGCAGAGAAAGTCGGGACCGATGCCGGCGAGCTGGCGGGCCTGCCGCCGCTGGGCATCGCGGCAACCGACGACATCGACGCCCTGATCGCGCTGCAACCTGACTGCGTCAGCTATAGCCCGCTGTATCCGGATGTCGATCACCTCGTGCGCCTGCTCAGCGCCGGTATCAACATCGTCACCACCTGCAATTTCATCACCGGGTGGAGCCTGAATTTTCGCGCGGGCGTGCAGGACAACGGTCCGCGCGAGGCGCTGGAGGCCGCCGCGCGCAAAGGCGGTGCATCGATGTTCGGCACCGGCATCAACCCGGGCCATATCAATTACCTGGGCTGCGCGATGGCGGCGCACTGCCGCGGCGTGAGCCACGTCAAGGTGACGGAGTCGGTAGACGTATTCAATTTTGTCGGCGACAAGAACATGGACGAAATCGGATTCGGGCTCCCCGCTGGCGATCCCGGTCACGCCGATCGTATCGAACGCGAAACCGCGGTGTTCGGCGACGCGATTGAACTGATGGCCAGGCTCACCGGCTTCGAGCTTGACGCCATCGAGTGCGATATCGAGTTTGCCCACGCCACGGCGGCTATCGACGCTCCGGGCCGCCCCATCGACGCCGGCGCCGTCGCCGGCGTGCGCATCAACTGGCAGGGCATCTCGGGCGGCAGGGTGTGCCTGGAGAACGAGCAGGTCTGGGTCGCGGGCGAGAATACGGACGCGCCCTGGCCTGTCCAGCACGGCTACATCGTCAACGTGCAGGGCGATCCCTGCCTGCACAACGTGATGCTGCCGATTCCCGTGGGCGATATCGGAAGCATGACGCCGGCCGAGTTCAACGCGGTGGGGATGCGCATTACCGCACTGCCATCGATCAACGCTATCCCGGCAGTCTGCGCGGCTGCACCGGGCATCGTCACTTACGCGGAACTGCCTTCGGTGACGGGCCACCGCGGATGATGTGCTACGCTTGCTGAACAAGCCATAACGCACGCCCGCCAGGGCCGGGGTGTTTTGCTCCACGCCAACAATCCACTGCAGATCAGCAGACCGCTGCTGACCCTGGTCAGCCTGGTGACCATCGCCGCGCTGGGCATCACCATTCTGTATGCGCAGTACTACGATGCAGGGCTGCGCGCCCGGATGATCGCGCCGGCCGAGCTGCGCTATTACTTCGACGCCGATGCCTCGATGACCGTCGCGGACTTCCTGCAGCGCAAGGACACCATCGCGCCGTCTGACGGTACACCACAGCCGCCGGTCAGTTTCTCCGGGCAGCACTGGTTTTATATCGTCCCGCCACCGGCTACCGACAGCACGCAGCAACGTTTTTTACAGATCGACCTGCCATGGCTGGACCACGTCGAGATCACTGCGCTGCATAACGATCAACCCGGGGCGCACTACAGTGTCGGCGACGACGACCCGTTCACCGGTCGCCCGATCGCGTTTCGCAAACCGGTGATACCGCTGGCAGGTACCGGGTCGCAACCGGAGGCCTTCGTTGCGCGCATTCCCGCACAGGGCGGTATTTCCTTTCCGGCTTTCTTCATCGACGAGCCGACGCTGGAAAAGCAGATTCGCTCGGACCACTTTTTCTACGGTGCGATCTTTTCGGCAATCCTGGTCCTGGGCATCTACAACCTGTTCGTGTTTTTCTCGCTCAGGGACGCCAGTTACATCCACTACATTTTTTACATCTACGCGTTCGGCGCACTGCAGGCCGCGGCGAGCGCCATGGGGCAACAATACCTGTGGCCGGACGCGGCTGACGCCACCACCATCATCGCGCACCTGCTGATGGCACTGACCAATTTCACCATCGTGGGTTTTGTCATCCACTTCCTGCGACTGAAGGAGAATGCTCCCCGGTTCTATCACCTGCTGCGCTTCCTGGCGCTGCTGTCCGTGCTGGTCACACCGGGTCTGTTCTTTACCAACTACCTGTACGTGAAGTATTTCCTGCACGCCATGTCATTCACGATCATGGCGCTGATTATCGCCTGCTCCTTCATGCTGGTGCTGCGCCGGGATCGCACCGCACTGTTCATGCT
>CAYGOX010000295.1:0-4811 GCA_964351485.1 uncultured Halioglobus sp. | reverse complement strand
CGCCCGCTATGACCTGATGAACGACCTGATGTCCGGGGGCATCCACCGCATCTGGAAACGCTTCACCATCGAACTCTCCGGCGTGCGCCGCGGTAACAACGTCCTCGACATCGCCGGCGGTACCGGCGATCTGGCAGCGAGATTCGCAGAAATCGTCGGCGCCGAAGGCCGGGTTGTACTGGCCGACATCAACCAGTCCATGCTGGAAGTGGGACGTGACAAACTCCTGGACACAGGCCGCATCGGCAATATCGAGTTCGTCCAGGCCGACGCCCAGTACCTGCCCTTCCCCGACGACACCTTCGATTGCATCACTATCGCGTTCGGCCTGCGCAACGTCACCGACAAGGATCTCGCGCTGCGCTCCATGCTGCGTGTGCTCAAGCCGGGCGGCCGCCTGCTGGTGCTGGAATTCTCCAAGCCGCAGAACGACCTGTTGAGTCGCGCCTACGACACCTAGTCGTTTCGCGTGCTCCCGGTGATGGGTCAGATCGTGGCCAACGACAGCGAGAGCTATCAGTACCTGGCGGAATCGATCCGGATGCACCCGGACCAGGAAACCCTGCGCGACATGATGGAAGACGCCGGCTTCGCGCAGTGTGAGTACCACAACCTGACCGGGGGAATCGTCGCGCTTCACAAGGGCGTCAAGCCCTAGGTCCCTATGACGCAGAGCATCGACCCGACGCTGCAAACGGCTGTTCTCGGCGCGCTCGAGGCAGGACTACAGCGCGCGCTGAACCTGGCGCCCGATGCGCGCGAGCGACTCGCGTCCCAGCGCGGCAACGTCTATGCGCTGCACTGCACCGCGCCCCAGCTGCGCGCCTACCTGCACATCACTGACAACGGCCTGCGCCTCACCGGGAATCACGAGGGCGCGGTTACCACCAGTCTCATGGGCACGGCTTCGGACTTTCGCGAACTGGCGATGTCGCGCGATCCGGCGGCCACGCTGATCAACGGCGGCCTGGCGCTCGAAGGCGACAGCGCGCCGCTGATCGACCTGCAAAAAACCGTGTCGACGCTGGACATGGATTGGGAGGCCCCGCTGGTCGACACCCTGGGCGACGTGGCCGGACACCAGCTCGCGCAGCTGCTGCGCCACGCGTTCTCGTTTGGCGTGGAGGCCTCGCGCAGTCTCGAGCGTCAGCTCGGCGAGTTCATCCATGAAGAGGCGCGACTGTGTCCGCCGCGACTGGAGCTGGAAGATTTCTACAGTGACGTGTCCGCGCTGACCCAGCGCGTGGAACGCCTGCAGGCACGCATGGAGCGACTGCGCAAGCGCATCGCGCAGCGGCAGGGCTGAACCATGTCGCGACTGTTCCGGCTCGGCAAGATCCTGCGCGTTATCGGTCGCTACCGGCTCGACGAGTTTGTCGACCCGGACCAGCTCCCGGCGCCCGCCCGGGCGGCCTTCAAGGTCGCACCCTGGCGCCTCTGGCCGGTGCCGGACGCGCCGCGCGGCGAACGCCTGCGCCAGGCGCTGGAATCGCTGGGCCCGGTATTTATCAAGTTCGGGCAAATGCTTTCCACCCGGCGCGACCTGCTGCCGCCGGACATCGCCGATGAACTGGCGCGACTGCAGGACGATGTCCCGCCGTTTGACGCCGCGCAATCGGTCGCGCTGATCGAAGAGGCACTGGGCGGTTCGGTCGACACCCTCTACGCCTCCTTCGATCCAAAGCCGATGGCGTCTGCCTCGGTCGCCCAGGTACACAGCGCCACGCTGCACAGCGGTGAAGACGTGGTGGTCAAGGTCGTGCGGCCGGGTATCGAGCCGATCATCCGGCAGGACATCGCACTACTGTTCACGCTGGCCCGGTTCGTCGACCGCTATGTGCCCCAGGGACGGCGCCTGCGCCCGGTCGAGGTGGTCGCCGACTACGAGCTGGTGATCCTGGACGAACTGGACCTGGGCCGCGAGGCGGCCAACGCCAGCCAGCTGCGGCGCAATTTTGAAGACAGCAACCTCGTCTACGTCCCGCAGGTCTACTGGGACCTGACCCGCCGCAGCGTGCTGACGATGGAGCGCATTCGCGGCATTCCCGTGACCGATATCGAAACACTGCGCGAGCGCGGTACCGACCTGAAACTGCTCGGCGAGCGCGGCGTAGAAATTTTCTTCACCCAGGTCTTCCGCGACAGCTTTTTCCACGCCGACATGCACCCGGGCAACATTTTTGTCGACGCGACCGACCCCGCCGACCCGACCTACATCGCCGTGGATTGCGCGATCGTCGGCAGCCTCAGCCCCGACGACCAGTACTACCTGGGCCGCAACCTGCTCGCCGTGTTCCAGCGCGACTACCGCGCGGTCGCCCAACTGCACGTGGAATGCGGCTGGGTGCCGCCCGAAACCCGCGTGCAGGATTTCGAGTCGGCCATGCGCGCGGTGTGCGAACCCGTTTTCGAAAAACCCATCAGCGAAATCTCCTTCGGGCAGCTGCTGATCTACCTGTTCCAGACCGCCGCGCGCTTTGACATGGAAATTCAGCCCTCGCTGGTCCTGTTGCAGAAAACGCTGCTCAATATCGAGGGGCTGGGCCGGCAGCTGTACCCGGAACTGAACCTGTGGGATACCGCACAGCCGTTCCTCGAAGACTGGCTGGCGCAGCGCTACTCTCCGCAGACGGTGATCAAGCGGCTGCAGCAGCACGCCCCGTCGGTGATCGAACAGCTGCCGCAGCTGACCGACACGCTCATCTATCAGCTCAAGCAGCGCGGCAAGCCCGCTGCCGACGCGCATAGCGCTACGGGTGGTCACTCGCAGTTCATTACCCCGCGTTCCCCCGCGCCGCGCAACGGGCGACGCTGGTTCGGCCTGGGCGCAATCGCGCTGGGCATCGCGCTGGCGCTGCCACCGGTGTGGCACTGGGTCGTACAGGTGCCGCTGGCGAGCTGGCTCTGTCTCGGGGGCGGCGCTTACCTGGTATTTTCTTCACGTCGCTGAAGCATGTGTCGCGCCGTGGCCTGTGCCATAATGCGCAGGTTGGAGGGGCACAATGACCGAACAATCACCACTACTGGCGCAGATCAACTGGAACGAGCAGGGGCTCGTGCCGGCCATCGCCCAGGATTGCGAAAGCGGTGAGGTACTGATGCTCGCCTGGATGAACCGCGAGTCGCTGCAGCTGACCATCGAGGAACAGCGCGCGATTTACTGGTCGCGCTCACGCCAGCGCCTGTGGCGCAAGGGTGAGGAATCGGGCAACGTGCAGAACCTGAAAGAGCTGTGTATCGACTGCGATGCCGATACGGTGTTGTTGAAGGTTGAACAGGTTGGCGGCATCGCCTGTCACACCGGGCGCCGGCACTGCTTCTTCCAGCGCCTGGAGGACGACCACTTCGTCACAACAATGGCGCCGGTGAAACCCCCCGAAGCACTGTATGGCCGCGGCGATGAGTGACGTATTGCAACAACTGGCCGAGGTGCTGGCGCAGCGCAAGAGCGCCGATCCGGACAGCTCCTATGTGGCGAGCCTGCATCACCGGGGGCTGAACAAGATTCTCGAGAAGGTGGGCGAGGAAGCGGTCGAGGTGGTGCTTGCCGCGAAGGATGTCGACGGGCCCGGTGGGCGCGACGCCCTGGTGGGCGAGGTCGCGGACCTGTGGTTTCACAGCCTGGTCATGCTGTCCCACCTCGACATCGACATGAACGACGTATTGCAGTGCCTGGACGACCGTTTCGGCGTTTCAGGGCTGGAAGAGAAAGCAGCGCGCGCGACCGGGCAATCCCCGGCGCGCCACACAGACGAGTAACGGGAGGTAAACATGGGACTCGGTGGTATCAGTATCTGGCAACTGCTCATTATCCTGGCCATAGTCATTATGCTCTTTGGCACCAAGCGCCTGCGCACACTGGGCAGCGATCTGGGCTCAGCGGTCAAGGGTTTCCGTAAGAGTATGTCCGACGACGAGTCCGCGGAGCGACCCGCGGACAACACCAAGGACGCCGCGGACGGTACCACGCCCGACAAGTAGGCGCCAGCCAGACGTTTGACATAGGGTTGGCCGAACTCGCCGTCATCGCGATTGTCGGCCTGCTGGTCATCGGCCCGGAGCGGCTGCCAGGCGCCATTCGCACCGGCACGGTGTGGCTGAGTCGACTGCGGCGCGGGTTCAATGACATCAAGCGCGAGGTGCAGCAGGAGCTGCACAACGACGCGGTGATGCAGGATCTGCGCAAAGCGGGCGAGCAAATCAAAAACGAAACGCAACACCTGTCCGGCGAACTGCAGCAGTCCATCGCGCCGCCGGACGATCCCGACGTGGAAGCCCCGGCCACCCAACAGGCGGGCAGCGGCAAACCCGAATGAGCGACGACGAGTCCATCGACCAGCCCATGCCGCTGGTCGCGCACCTCACAGAGCTGCGTGACAAGCTGCTGCGCGCTTTGCTGGCGGTGCTTATCGTCTTTATCTGCCTGTTTCCGTTCTCGAACGATATTTACACGTTTGTCTCGGAACCGCTGCGCGCCCTGCTGCCGGCCGGCGCGACGATGATCGCAACGGAAGTGGCCTCGCCGTTCTTCACGCCCTTCAAGTTAACGCTGATGGCGGCGGTCTTTCTCAGCGTGCCCTACCTGCTGTACCAGGCCTGGAGTTTTATCGCCCCGGGCATGTACCGCCACGAAAAACGACTGGCGATTCCACTGCTCGCCTCCAGCGTGGCACTGTTCTATGCTGGCGCCGCCTTCGCCTATTTTGTGGTGTTCCCGTTGATCTTCGCGTTCTTTACCAGCGTGGGTCCCGAAGACATCACGATGATGACCGACATCAACAGCTACCTGAATTTCGTGCTGAAGTTGTTCT
>CAYGOX010000294.1:407-4822 GCA_964351485.1 uncultured Halioglobus sp. | reverse complement strand
TGGCCCTGCGAGGTGTTGATCAGGCCCGGAGAAATGGAGGTGAGGCGTTTGCCTTCACCGCCCCAGACCCAGGACTGCCGCGCCACCCAGTCGCGCAGCGCCCGTTTGGCGTAAGAGTAGGCCAGGCCGGGATGTTCCAGTTCCTGTGCCTGACTGGACACGGCCTGCGGATCGAAGTCGGTATCGGCCTCTAGCAGGCTTGCCAGTAACGCATCGATCTTCGCGTTCTCCGGCGCCAGGTAGGCACTCATGGAGGAGATACACACCGCGCCACCCCCGTCGGCAAGATGCTGGCGCGCCTGTTCCAGGAAGGCGACGCTCTGGATCAGGTCGATCGTCAGGATCTTGTCCCACGGCGCCATGTGTGGCGAAACACCCACGGTGTGGATAATACTGTCGATACCACCGCGGGCGGCCAGTTGATCGAGCAGGGCGCTGACCGAGGACTCGTCGGTTACGTCCAGCACACAGGTAGTCGGCTGTGCACCGTGTGTGGCGCAGGCGTCGGCGACCTCGCGCAATCGCTCCGGCAACAGGTCGGCAAGCACAAGCGTGTAACCGCGCTCGGCAGCCATTTCAGCGCAGGCGCGGCCCATGCCGCCGGTGGCGCCGGTGATAAGAAGGGATTTATTCTGGGAGTTCGGGTTTGTCATGGCGTCTTATATAATCATCAGTGTTGACTAATGGCAGAATAAGAGCGCCGCAGGCCCAAGTCAATTCCCCGCCGCGGATACAAAGCATTATGGACGACAGGATTTACCACGTAGCGTCGCCGGACGCACTGCCCGACACGCCCGGCTGGCTGGCCGCCCAGCCCTGGCCGGTGATTGCGCTGGGTGAGCACCTTTCGGACAGCGTAACCGAAAACGCCGACCTGCTGGTGGCAACCGAGGCGGAACTGGCACAGGTCACTGCGGCCATTGAACAGTCGCCGCAGGCCGCCCTGGTCCTGGTGCAGGTTCTGCGCTCTGTGCACAGGTTGTCGGTGCAGGAGGCGCTGACGCTTGAATCGCTGGCCTACGCGACTCTGCAGGCCGGCGCCGAGTACCGCGCCTGGACCGCTGATCGCGCCGAGCCGCCGCAGCTGATCGCGGGGGAGGAGGGCGATGCGGTGGTGATGCAGCGCACCGGCAACACGGTGCACGCCGCACTTAACCGGCCCGGCAACCGCAATGCCATGACGGTGGAGATGCGCGATGCGCTGGTGAACCTGTTCGAGCTGGTGAACGCCGACAGCGACATCGAGGCGGTGCACCTGCGCGGTCGGGGCGCCTGTTTCAGTGTCGGCGGCGAACTGCGTGAATTCGGGCTCGCGCCCGACGCGGCGACGGCGCACCGTGTGCGGTCGCTGCACAGTCCGGCCCGCCTGCTGGTGCAGGTGGCGCACAAGGTCCACGTCACGGTTCACAGCGCCTGTATCGGCTCGGGGATTGAACTGCCGGCCTTCGCCGCCCGTGTCAGCGCCGCGCCCAACAGTTTTTTCCAGTTGCCGGAACTCGGGTTCGGGCTGATACCCGGCGCCGGTGGTTGCGTGAGCATCACGCGCCGCATCGGGCGCCAGCGCATGGCCTGGCTGGCGTTGACCGGCCGCAAGATCAAGGCGAAGACGGCGCTGGACTGGGGTTTGATCGACGCGATCGTCGAGCCGGACGCCTCGGACGCCGACGCGGGTCAATCCGCCAGGTAGGCCAGTTCCCCGGCAATCCATGTCGCCTGCACGCGCGCGTCGGCCAGCCGGTCGCGCACGGCCTCCCAGGGAGTCGCGAGCAGGCACAGGTCGGCCGTCGCGCCCTCTGCGACCTCCCGCGCTGACAGTCCGGGCGCCTGCGGTGTGCCGGTGTACAGCGCCAGCGCGGCTTCGGGGCTGAGCGCTTCGCCTGCGCCGATGCTCGCACCGTCACGCGTCTGTCGCTCCACAGCCGCCTGCATGGCTATCCACGGGTTGCTGGTGCCAAACGGCGCGTCACTACCCGCGGCCAGTGGTATCTGCGCATCGCTGAAGCTGCGCAGGCGATAGAGCGAGGGAATATCTACCGCATCCACCTCGGCCAGGTACTGGTCGCCGCGCTCGGCGACAAAATGCGGCTGGCTGACGACGCGCAAGCCCAGCGCAGCGATCGATTCGAGCAGGTCGGGTGCGGTGACCGAAGCGTGCTCGATCCTGTCCCCGGCCACGCTGCCCGCCGCCTCCAGTGCGGCGAGGGTGAACACCAGCTCGGTGCGCGTGACACAGTGCACGGCGACGGCGCGCGCGTCGCGGTGGGCGGCCTCAATCTCTTCAACCAGCGCTTCGAAGGCCGGCAGCTGCGATTCCAGCAGGTGAACCTTGTACTCGCCGCAGGTCAGACCCGGCGCCGGCGCCGCCGAGGGCAGGTCCGCGCCGCCCATCATGCGCACGGTCTGGCGCAGTTTCCCGCTACTGTGCATGGCGGCGAAGTGCGCCCACTGGACCGGTCCGTTGGACGGTGTGGTGTCGGTGATGCCGGTGATGCCGACACTGGCGAGCAGCGCACTGGCTTCGCTCAGGCAGGGCAGGGTGCCGCCCAGGCGCTGCCGCAGCCAGGTGTCGCACTCGAGCAGCCGTCCGGTGGGTGCGCCGTCGTGGTACTCCACACCCTGCGGCGCGTCGCCGGCGGTCGTATTGTCCGAGAGCTGCAGGTGCGCCAGTCCTTTCGAATTCAGTACCCACAGGCGCCCGCCGCGGTGCTGGATGCGGGCGGGGCGGTCGGGAATATGGCGGTCCAGCCAGTGGCGATCGATGTCGCCGGCCACGCTCGGGTGATAGCCGATGCCGCGCAGCCAGTCGTCGCCGGCGCTGTTGTGGTTACGCAGCAGCGCGCCCAGGCTCGCTGCGTCGGTGATTTCGGGCGGACCGCAGTGCACCGAGGAGAGGGCGGCGGCGAGCGCGACCAGGTGGATGTGGTGGTCGTGCAGCCCCGGGAGCAGGGCGCCGCCGCCGGCGTCGATCACGTGCTCGTCCTGCGCCGGCGCCAGGTCCGGCGCGATCTGCGCGATGCGAGTAGCGCGCAGCCGCACGTCGACGCTGCCGGTGCGACCGGGCACCTGGCACCGCCGGATCAGCGTGCTCACGGGTGCGTCCTGTCGCGGGCCGCCAACACGCAGTGCTGTACCGTGCCGACCAGTGACAGGCAGAGCAGGTGTCCGCCGCCACTGCGCCAGCTGGCATAGCCCGCCAGGGCGGCGTGCAGCCCGGTCAGCGGGTCAGCGATCGCGTCACCGCAAAACAGCCACTGGCCGGTGGCGCGATGAATGGCAGCGGACAGCCCGCCGGCCACGCCCGCATCGTCGCCGTAGGCGATCCAGCTCGCCGCCGGGTCCGCGCGACCGTGGCCGGTGATGCTGATCCAGGTAAGCCCGGGGGTGGTGGCCACCAGCTCCTGCGCGTCGATGCCCATCTGGGCCAGCGCGCGCGGGCGCGAGGCCTCGATGACGATGTCGGCGTTGCGAATCAGCTCGCGCAGCTGCGCCACGCCGCGGGCGGTGTGCAAATCCAGGGTCAGTGAATCCTTGGTGCTGTTGAGAAAATCGAAAAAAGCCGCATCACCAAAGCGCGCGCCATCGGGCCGCTGCCGGCTCTCGACCTTCACAACCTGCGCTCCCAGGCGTCCCAGCGCCCAGCCGCACAGGGGGCCGGCCCACAGGGACGAGAGATCGACCACGCGCGGTGGGCGTGTCGGCGGGCGTCGTGGACCGCGCTCCACGATCTCGTACCAGTTTTGCTGCCCTGGCAGAGGCGGGTCCGCCTCGGCGATGGCCAGGCCCAGCAGGCGCCCCTGGTCGACCAGTTGCCGCACATCCAGCTGACGGACTTTCTCAGCGATCGCCGGCCACTCGGGCGCCACTGTATCGGTAAGCCAGGCGTTGACCAGTTCCCAGTCACTGTCGCGCGCAAGATTCACGGCAATCACGCCATCGGCGGCACTGAGGAAGCGACAGCTGCCGCCGACAGAAATATCGCCGCGGCGTTGCCCCTGTGTCATCGCGGCGCGCAGGGTGAGCAGCTCCGCACCCCGGTAGCGTCCTCCGACCGTCGTGCCGGCCAGTGCTTCAAGGGCGTCCAGCGCGCCGTCGGCGAACTCGCCGATCGGCACCGGGCACTGCGGCAGGGGTGTCCCGGGCAAGCCGGTGATGTCGGCCAGTCCGGACTCGCGCCAGCGATCGACCTGGCCGGCGCGGGCCCCGCGCGGCCCGACCTGCACGCTCGCGCCCAGGCTTCGCAGCAGGCGGTCGGCGTAGCCAGTGGCAATGGGCGGTCCGCAGAGGTGGCAGAGGGTGTCGGTGTCCAGCACGGTCGGGGTTGTCCTGGCCGTGTGCATGGCACGGCAGCGCGGGAGCGATAAGGTTCCGAAGAGGAACGATTATGCTACATTGACCGGGTAAATCACACACCGGGG
>CAYGOX010000294.1:0-397 GCA_964351485.1 uncultured Halioglobus sp. | reverse complement strand
TCGGTGGTGGGCGAGCGCTGGACCATGCTCATCCTGCGCGATGCCTTTTTCGGTACGCGCCGCTTCGACCGCTTCCAGGCGAACCTGGGAATCACCCGCCACCGGCTCTCCGAGCGGCTGGGCAAGCTGGTGGAGCAGGGGGTGCTGGTCAAGGTTCCCTATCACGAGCGCCCGGTGCGCTACGAGTACCGGCTGACCCGCAAGGGGCTGGCACTGTATCCAGTCCTGATGAGCCTGGCGCGCTGGGGCGACGAGTGGATGGACGACGGGCAGGGTGCACCGCTGGAATATCATCACCAAACGTGCGGTCATAGAACCCTGCCCACGCTGACCTGCAGCGAGTGTTCCGAGCCGTTGCGACCGCAGGAGGTGATGCCGGTGCTGGGCGCCGCGGCGT
>CAYGOX010000293.1:0-4835 GCA_964351485.1 uncultured Halioglobus sp. | reverse complement strand
TCATCGACGCGCCGGGATCGGGCGGGGAGGCCGGCGCCGAAAGCGGCCAGCTGGCCGGGATGTGCGGCGGGTCACAGCAGGACTTCAACGCGGTAAAGTCCGTCGTCGAGGTGTTCGCCAAATCGGTCATCCTGATGGGTGACAGCGGTGCGGGCCAGCTTACGAAAATGGTCAACCAGATCTGCATTGCCGGTCTGGTGCAGGGTTTGGCCGAAGGCATTCACTTTGCCCAAAACGCCGGCCTCGACCCGCGCGCGGTCGTCGCGGCAATTTCGCGAGGGGCCGCCCAGTCCTGGCAGATGGAAAACCGCTTCGAGACCATGACAGACGGCCACTACGATTTCGGGTTCGCGGTCGACTGGATGCGCAAGGATCTCGACATCGCCCTGAGCGAGGCGCGTCGCAACGGCGCACAGCTGCCTGTTACCGCGCTGGTAGACCAGTTCTACGCCGAGGCGCAGGCCATGGGCGGCGGCCGCTGGGACACGTCGAGCCTGCTCGCGCGATTGTCCGGCAAGGAAACATCCTGAACGCGATCAACGCGAGTCTCTTCTCGAACGTTTCACGACAGTTTGTTCAGCACATCAACCGCAAACTGCTCGGCGTTACCGCACCACTGGGCTCGTGTTTCGCCCGGTACGCTGGCGGTCACTCCCACCACTCCCAGTGACTGGTAATAGCCGAGCGTGTCCACCACTTCCTGCGCACTGCCGGTGCTCGGGACACTGCTGAGGAAGACTTTCGGCGGTTGCTCCCGTCCGCACTCCTGGCTGTACTGTTCGAGGTAGGCGATTCCCTCGGCGATATCAGAAGCATCGCTGATGGATTTGGTCCTCGACGTCTTGTTCATGCCACTGGCGCCGGTAAAGAACGGGTTCCAGCCGTCGGCCAGCTCAACGGCGCGGCGGATCGCCCGGCGCGAATTGCCACCAACGAACAGCGGCGGGTAGGGTTTCTGTGCCGGGGTCGGGCGCATGCGCACGCCGCGCGCGCTGTAACCGGAGCCTTCGAAATCAAACGTTTCACCACTCCACGCGGCTTTCATCGCCAGGATGTACTCGTCCATGAGTTCGTTGCGCCGCTCAAAGTCCACGCCCAGCGCGTAATACTCGCCCTTCATGTACCCCGCCCCCATGCCCAGGGTCAAACGCCCCCCTGAAAAAATATCCAGGCTCGCCGCCGCCTTGGCGGTAATAAACGGGTTGCGGTAGGGCAGCACCAGAATACTGGTTTGCAGGCGCAGCCGCGTGGTCGCCGCCGCGACAAAACTCAACAGCACGAGCGGGTCGTGTGCGTCATGACCGCCGGCATCGCGCCAGCGCGCGGTGGGACAAGGGTGGTCTGTAACGTTACCGCCGCTGAAGCCCAGTCGCTCGACATGCTGTGCGATTTCCACCACAGCCTCGGCAGAAACAAATTCCGACCCGAATTCCGCGCGTTCAAACGGCAGGGAGATATTGACTTGCATCACTGCTCACTCCCGGCGCCGCCGCGCATCTGCTCATCCAGCGCAGAGCGTTCGATCATGCCGTAGGCGCTCTGCCCGTCCCAGGTGTAATGGGCGCCACTCTGCATGAGATTGAACCCGCCGGCGCCGAGGGCCGCCATGTCCGGGTTGAGAATTTTGTAGGTCGACAGGCAGGAGCGCCCGCCGATCTGCACCTTGCCGTGTTCATATTCCAGTTCCAGCGACACGTCATCCCCGGTATCAACCAGACGGCGCAACCAGGGAATACGGGTGGCGCGCGCCGGGTACATAACGTTGTCCTGGTATACGTAACCCTCGTTCAGCGGTTCGGCGCCATCGCCCGAGGGATAGGCGATGTAGCCAAACGCGCGACCATCGGGAAACAGGGCCGACTGCCAGCAGTGTCCGCGAAAACCCTCCAGCGGCCGCACGCTCTGGCGCTTGATGCGCGATCCGAGACCGACAAAATCACGCACCTCCCCTGCAATCGACAATTCGCCGCGCGCGCGGAACAGGTGCTCGAAGCGCCAGCCAACACCCATACTGGCGGCATCCGCCGCCTGTTCGGGCGTCAGCTCGGCGAGACTGTCTCCCGGCTTGTCCTGTCTCCACGCCGGTGTCGCCATGTGCAGTTCCGCTTCCAGTCGCACAGGCACGGAGGCGGCGGCAGGATACGTGCCATCAATCTGCTGCCCGGTCGTCCCATCGGTCACCAGCCCCTCCAGCGTAACCTGCCAGCGGCGAAAGGGTTCGAGACAGGTAAAGCGCAGGGGGCCTGTGCCAAACCTGCTTGGCACGCCCTGACTATCGAGCGGGTCGTGGGGTGCGGCGAGCCCCTGCGCCTTGAGAACGCGGCAATCGGCGAACGCGATGTTCGCCTGGTACATCCGCTCATCCCAGGTTTCCGACAGGGCCTCGATACCCATCCGGGGAAAACCGAACGCGCCATTCTCCTCGAACAGCCAGATCGACGTGCTCTCGCGCATGGCCGGGTCCTCCGGTCGTTGCGCGAAGAAAAGGTCGTGGCCCGGTGTCAGTCCGTTCATGAGATCTTCAGGGGCAGGACGCATGGTCGTCTCCTCACGTAGCATCGGTTGGGAGGTTGAATCGGTCTGAGTAGAATCGGAAACGCGCCTGCAGGGCGGCAACATCAAGGCCGAAATCAGCGGCGTCGTAGCGATGGTCGCCGTGCTTGTCACGCGGGGTCGCAGTCAACCACGCCTGCATGCGCCGCCGGGCCTCATCGCTGAAGGGTTCACCGAGAAATTCGTACAGCGCCTCCAGCACGGGAAAAGGATCTGCCTGAACCTGCGCGTAATACACGTCAAAAAAACGGTCCTCGTGACCGGCGTCGCGGAACGCCAACATTCGCCGCATCCCCAGCTCACAAAAGCCGGTGGTTTGTTCACCCAGCCACGCGGTATCGAGCGTGTCGGTAAAGGCATTACCAAGCTCGAAATAGAGATCTGTCACCGACGGGATGACGCGGGAGACATCCCGGTGTGTCATCCAGAACCTGGCATCGGGGAACACGGTATCGAGCGCGTCGATAAACAGGCTGTGCGACGGGTTCTTCAGTCGCCACCGGTTCGGCCCAGTGCGCCATTGCAGCAGCTTCAGCACGCGCTTCACGTATCGGTAGGTCGGCACGAGGTCGGCCTCGTGATTGAGCCAGTGTACGTAGCCGGGAATCTGCGCCGAGGCCTGGAACAACTGCGCCTTGAAATCCATTCCCATGAGGAGCTGGCATTCCACCGGCCCGGTTGCAGACGACGGCACCATCTGTTTCATCCGTGGAAACAGCTGATAGCGCTGCGCCAGGGCCTGCTCGGCCTGCGCAATGCGCGGGTCATCGTCCCCGAGCGCCGCATCCGGCGGCGGGCACGGCCACATCGACTCCCAGTTACGCAGGTAGCGGATGGCCGGATCCTCGGCCAGCAGACAACTGAGCGCGGTGGAGCCGGTGCGCGGTAAACCCAGGCCGATGAGCGGCTGTATGATTTCCTGTTCGTCGATTTCCGGGTGCCGTCGATACCAGTCCTCGACCTCAAGACGCCGGCTGAGCAGCGAGATCACCTGTTGCTCGAAAGCCTGCTGCCCCATCGCGTTAAAACGCGCCTCGGCCTGCGCCGACTCTACAAGCCGCTCCAGACCCTCGCGAAACGTGTCTTCGCCAAAATCATGCAGCGACGTGGCCTCAGTGGCGCGCTGCATGAGCGCCGTGGCGGAGGTCATCATTGCCAATCCCGCGCGGCAGGCGCGTCCCTGGCGACAGGGAATGCACTGTTAGTCATGGTTTACCTGTTGTTTTTATGGGTCCCGGCGTCAGCTGATCAATTAAACACAGGTGACCATTACTTGTCCAAAGCCAAAACGGACATGCCGGTGCAGATAGCGCCTCACGGCGCATTACCAACATTTCGAACCAACCGGTACAACAAGGGCGCAGAAACCGCGCTAAAGTGCGCTAACCTTGCCCACGCCGTTATGGTGCACTGAGCCAGAAATTGCAGGAGTACACACCCATGGAAATAACAGACGCATTCAACCGGGCACTGGGGCAGTGGCTCAACCAGCACTGGGAGGGTGTCAGTGACGTCCAACTGGAACAGGGGCTCGCGCAACCGGAGGGCAGCGGCTACTCGGCGACGACGCTGATCCTGCCTGTCAGCTTCGAACGCAACGGCGCGCGACAAGAAGATCGCGTGGTTGTGCGGATAGAGTCGGACGAGGAAGCCGTCTACCCGCAGCAATCCGCCTGCTTCGACACCGAAATCGAATTACAGTATCGCGCTATCGGCACCCTCGCAGCCAACAGCGAGGTTCCCGTCGCCGACCTCATCGGCTTTGAGCAAGACCCCGGTGTACTTGGCGCACCGTTTTTCGTAATGGGCTACATCGCCGGCGAGGTCCCCATCGAGGACCCGATCTATACGCTGGAGGGCTTCTACGCCCAGGCCAGCCCCGAACAGCGCGCGGCGCTGATGCGCAGCGGGCTGGGTACGCTGGCCGCCATCCACCGCATCGACTGGCAGGCGGCGGGTGTCGACTGGTTGCTCGATGGCGAACCGGACATGCTGCGGCAGATTGACCTGTGGGATAACTACACCCGGCGCGAGTTGGCCGGCCGCGAACACCCGGCGATCAATCGGGCCTATGCATGGCTCAGGGCCAATATCCCATCGGGCCTGAAGCCCGCGCTGTGCTGGGGCGATGCGCGCCCCGGAAACATCATCTGGCAGGATTTCCAGTGCGCCTGCGTGTGCGATTTCGAAAACATGGCCATCGCACCACCGCAGACGGATATCGGGTGGTGGCTGATGTTCGACCGCTACGCCCACGAGGCGCAGAGCGTGGATAGGTTGCC
>CAYGOX010000292.1:0-4842 GCA_964351485.1 uncultured Halioglobus sp. | reverse complement strand
CGCGTCGCCCGGCGGCGGTCCGAAAACGCGGGCGCAGTATACAGATTTAGCGTGACCAAACCTAGCCGGACTCTGGTATTCTCGGGACACGGTGATACCATTCCCGGCCCTTGAAAGCCGGGCCCTGCGGCCATATTTTCAGGTATGCAGTCTCCGGGTGAGACCCGGGGCAGAGCGGCGGCAGTTATCGAGACGTTTGATGAGCGACGAATCAGTGTACAAAGTGATTTTCCAGAATGGCGGGCAGGTGTTCGAGGTGTTTGCGCGCCAGATCTACCAGAGTGACATGTGGGGCTTTATCGAGGTCGAGGAGTTCGTCTTCGGCGAGCGCTCCCAGATCCTGGTGGACCCGAGTGAGGAAAAGCTGAAAACCGAGTTCAACGGGGTGCGGCGCAGCTATATCCCGATGCAGGCAATTATCCGCATCGACGAGGTCGATAAAGAGGGCAGCGCGAAGGTGTCGGATGTCAAACCCATGGAAGGCAATATCGCCAACTTCCCACTCAACCCGATTCCCCCGGGCCAGCAGGGTCTGGAGGAGTAGTCTCATCCCGGTACGCCTGATCATGCGGCGCCTGCAGACGCTCCTGTGCGGCGCGATCCTGGCCGTGTTCGCGGCAGCGCCGGCGCTGGCCAACCCGGTTCCCGCCGATGACATGTCCATCGCCAACGGCTACGAAATCTACGACCTGCACTGCGCCAGCTGCCACGGCACACGGCGTCTGGCCAGTGACGACCAGTGGTACGAGCCCGATCCCGACCAGGTGGAGATCGATTACGAGGCGCTGATCGACCAGGCCCAGGCCGCCCGCGAGGCCGAGGAGAAACGCCGGTTTGCCAATATCGCGGCCCGCGACGGTTCCGGTCGATGGGCGGAAATTCCCGATCCGGGCAACAAGGCCAACGATGCCGATGTGCGCGCCCAGATCATGGAGGAGCTTGTTGCCGAGATCGACCGCGAGTACGGCCTCGACCAGGAAGTGGAGGAACTCGACCCCTTCAGTACCGACTACGACCTGGGCGAGGAACTGGGGTTCGACGACTACGGAACGGTCGAGGCGCTGCCGGGTGCCCCGGACCTGTCCGACCCCGAATCATTCATCCACGGTATCGGCGAGCAGGCACTGTTCACCAATATTGCGCTGGGTATCGGCGATGGCAGCCTGATGCCCGGTTACCGCCTGCGGCTGGGCAGCGACGAGGCGGTGTGGGACGTGGTGAACTACATCCAGAGTCTCTGGGCCCAGCAGTACCGCGGCCAGTAGCGTTACTGGCCGGCCAGGCGCTGCCGGATCGTCGCCAGCTTCACACAGATCACGAACGCGTCGATAGCCGACTGCACATCTTTCATGACCGGGAACGTGGGCGCCAGCCGGATGTTGGTGTCCTGCGGGTCGTTGCCGTAGGGGAAGGTCGCGCCCGCCGGTGTCAGCTTGACGCCGATGTCGCCCGCCAGGCGGACCACCTCGCGCGCCAGCCCCGGCAGCGTATCGAAGGAAATGAAGTAGCCGCCGCGCGGTGCCAGCCACTGGCCCATGCCGGTCCCGCCCAATGCCGATTCCAGTGTCTCAAGCACCACCTCGAATTTCGGGCGGATGAGTTCGGCGTGCGCCGCCATGTGAGCTTCCAGCGCGGCCAGGTCCGGCAGCAGTCGCAGGTGGCGGAGCTGGTTGACCTTGTCCGGGCCGATGGTGCGGATGCCCAGGTGGCGCAGGAGCGCCTGCAGGTTGTCCTCACTGCTGGCCATGAAGGATATACCGGCGCCGGCGTGGGTGGTCTTGGAAGTCGAGCCGAACTGGAACACTGAATCGAGCGTGCCGTGCTGCGCACAGTACGCGCGAATAGAGGCCAGCTGCGGGGCATCCTCGTACAGCGTGTGGACCGCGTAGGCGTTGTCCCACATCACCACGAAGTGCTCTGAGGCGATCTGGCCCAGGCGCGCTATTCGCTCCACGGTGGCGTCGTCGTAGACGCAGCCGGTGGGGTTGGCAAAGCGCGGTACACACCACATGCCCTTGATCGCGCTGTCGCTGGCAACCAGCGCCTCGACCTTGTCCATATCGGGGCCGGTGTCGAGCATCGGCACCGTGATCATCTCGATGCCCAGGTGTTCGCAGATGGCGAAGTGCCGGTCGTAGCCCGGCGCCGGGCACAGGAATTTCACAACGTCGTTGTTGCCCCACGCCGATTCGGGCCCGCGCAGGCCCACGGTGAGCGCGAAGTCGACGGTGTCGTACATGAGTGTGAGGCTGGCGTTGCCGCCGACCAGGGTCTCGGACGCCGGGGCGCCCAGTACGGCGCCGTACAGTTCGCGCGCCTCGCGCAGCCCTTCCAGGCCGCCGTAGTTGCGCACGTCCACGCCGTCGGCGCTGGTGTAGTCGCCGCCGAGAATGCCGTCGAGCGCATCGGCGAGCGACACCTGCGCCGCGCTCGGTTTGCCGCGCGTGAGATCCAGTGCCAGGCCGGCGTCCGCCAGTGTGGCGTAGCTGCGTTCCAGTGTGTCCAGGGCCTGCTGAAGTTCCGCGGGTGAGCTGTTCTCAATGTGCACGTTCATGGCTTACTGCTGTTGTGCGCGCCGCAGCGGCGCGCGAGTCATCGGGCGGGCGATTATAGCCCCATCGTCCGGCGCGGTCCTGTCGTTTGATCGCAATGCTTGAAAATTACCAGTGCGGGCGCATATACAATAGATTGTTGCCGCATGGCGGCAGACCTACGCTTGGAGCATGCACCGAATGACAGATGAACAGCAGCCGCTAGACGCCGAGGTGGTGATCTCGCAGGACGAAAACCAGACCCCGGCGGTCGCCGATGACGTGCTGCCCGATACGCTACACATTGTGCCGGTACCCAACCGGCCGTTTTTCCCGGGCCAGGTGCAGCCCGTGGGAATCAACCCCCAGGAGTGGGGTGAGACGCTCAAGGCCGTGGGCCAGGCGGGTCACGGCCTGGTGGGCATCGCCTATGTCGACAAGGCGCAGTCGGCCGATGTCGACACCCGCCAGTTCCCGGCGATCGGTTGCGTGGTACGCCTGCACCGGGCGCCGGGTCCGCTGGATCAGCCGGGGCAGTTCCTCGCGCAGGGCGTCAAACGCTTCCGGGTTGTGCGCTGGCTCAACGACAAGGCGCCGTTCCTGGCCCAGGTCGAGTACCCGCGCAGCCAGGGCGACCGCGATTCCGATGAG
The DNA here is from genome assembly GCA_964351485.1 of uncultured Halioglobus sp. Classification (GTDB taxonomy): domain Bacteria; phylum Pseudomonadota; class Gammaproteobacteria; order Pseudomonadales; family Halieaceae; genus Marimicrobium. The sequence goes on along the minus strand of CAYGOX010000292.1, from coordinate 1,660 downwards.
ATCAAGGCCTACGCCATGGCGCTGATCAAGGAGATCAAGGAACTGCTGCCGCTGAACCCGCTGTACAGCGAGGAACTCAAGCAGTACCTGGCGAATTTCAGCCCCAACCAGCCCAGCCTGCTGGCCGACTTTTCGGCGGCGCTGACCACCGCCTCGGGCGACCAGTTACAGGAGATCCTCGATACCCTGCCGCTGCGCTCGCGGATGGAAAAAGTGCTGGCGCTGTTGCGCAAGGAGCGCGAGGTCGCCGAATTGCAGGGCCAGATTACCAGCCAGGTCAACGAGAAGGTCAGTGACCAGCAGCGCGAGTTTTTCCTGCGCGAGCAGCTCAAGATCATCCAGAAAGAACTGGGCATGACCAACGACGATCGTACCAACGACGTCCACGAGTTCAGGGAGCGTCTCGAGCACCTGACCCTGCCCGAGGCCGTGGAAAAACGCCTGGACGAGGAGCTGCGCAAGTTGTCGCTGCTCGAAACCGGATCGCCCGAGTACGGCGTGACACGCAATTACCTGGACTGGGCGACGTCCGTGCCCTGGGGTGTCGAGTCTGACGACAACCTCGACCTGAAACATGCGCGCACGGTGCTCAACGAACACCACGAGGGCCTGGAGGATGTGAAAGCACGCATTCTGGAGTTTCTCGCCGTGGGTTCGTTCAAGGGCGAAATCGCCGGGTCCATCCTGCTGTTGGTCGGTCCGCCCGGCGTCGGCAAGACCAGTATCGGTCGTTCGGTGGCCGATGCGTTGGGGCGCAAGTTCTACCGTTTCAGTCTCGGCGGAATGCGCGACGAGGCGGAGATCAAGGGTCACCGCCGCACCTACATCGGCGCCATGCCGGGTAAGTTCGTGCAGGCGTTGAAAGAGGTGGAAGTCGCCAATCCCGTCATCATGCTCGACGAGATCGACAAGATCGGCGCCTCCTACCAGGGCGACCCGGCGTCGGCGCTGCTGGAGGTGCTCGACCCGGAGCAGAATAGCGAGTTTCTGGACCACTACCTGGACCTGCGCGTCGATCTGTCGAACGTGCTGTTTATCTGCACCGCGAACCAGCTCGATACCATTCCCGGCCCGCTGCTGGACCGGATGGAAACCCTGCGCCTGTCCGGTTACGTGGCCGAGGAAAAGCTGTCCATTGCCCGCAACCACCTGTGGCCGAAGCAGCTTGAGCGCCACGGCCTTGCCGAGGACCAGCTGCGCATCAACGACGCAGGGCTGAAATACGTCATCGACTCCTATTGCCGTGAGGCGGGGGTGCGCAACCTCGAGAAACAGCTCGCGCGCATCATGCGCAAGTCGATCATGACGCTGGTGGAAAACGACGCCGAGGAAAAACTGCGGGTCGGCAAGAAAGATATCGAGGACCTGCTCGGCAAGCCGCCGTTTCAGCCGGACAAGCCGGTGCGCGGACTGGGCGTCGCCACGGGCCTGGCCTGGACCGCGATGGGGGGTGCAACCCTGGCGGTCGAGTCGTCGCTCATCCACACGCTCAACCGCGGTTTCAAGCTGACGGGTCGCCTCGGCGAGACCATGAAGGAATCGGCCGAGATCGCCTACAGCTACGTGATTGCGCATCTCAAGGACTACGGGTGCGACCTGGACTTCTTCGACATGAGCATGGTGCACCTGCACGTGCCGGAGGGCGCCACGCCGAAAGACG
>CAYGOX010000291.1:3636-4875 GCA_964351485.1 uncultured Halioglobus sp. | reverse complement strand
TAGTTCGGAATCCAGCCGGAGGTGCCACAGCGCCAGTGAAGCGTTCCAGCCTTCTACCCAAACGGTTTTGAATCCCAACTCGGCGCCGGTGGATTTCACAAGCGCGTCGACCGGCGAGGCCACCTCGCCAGTGGCGGGGTCGATGCGAATGGTGACGCCGCGAGCGTCGTTGGAATGAAAGCCGTAGCCGGCGCTGAGGTAGAGCTCACTGTCCGGCGACAGTGTGTAGATCAGGATGACCTTGGGGCTGAAGCTGGCGTCGACGTCTTTCCCGGCATTGCGCGGGTAGCCGGCGTCCACGTCGAACCGGAAGTAGTCGCCGCGAATACCCAGCACCGTGCGCCAGTCCTGCGCGAAACGCCATTCGAGTTCGTAGTGCAGGCCGGCGCTGAATTGGTCGAGGCTGTCTTCGCGTACCGTGTCCAGGCGCTGGCGTTGTTGCGAGTGATACAGGCCAATGGTGTCGATGGCGTCGTACCGCAATGCCAGCCCGAGATTGTGGTGGAAGTGATCGTCTGCGCCGCTGACCCAGTAGCGATCGTAACTGCCGCCGTAGATGGTTCGGTCATCTACCTGCTGGAACTGGTCACCATTGGAGGGGTCTTCAAGGAAATAGGTGAAGTTGGACCACAGATCGAGTTCGTAGTCGATGACATAGCCGCGCCACCGGGTGCGGTGGTCGTCGTGCTGGTGTTCGTACTCACCCGAGAGGCTGGCGCGTTGTGTGGCGCCGCCCAGTGAGCGGTCGAGTGAGCCCAGTTCGTCGATAAGGCCGCTGTCTACGGCGCGTTGTGGAATCTGGTCCGCTGAATTCCATGTGTTGTCGTAGTACATGGCGCTCGTGGACCAGCGCGAGACGTCATCGCTGCCGGACAGTGTGACCAGGGCGTTGATCTTGTCCACATCCTCGTCGATATCAGACCAGGGGCCGTCGTAGACCTGGTGTTCGACCGCGGCGGAAGTGGTGACCGTGCCGTGCTCCAGAGCGCCCATTGCCAGTAACCGGCCGAAACCGTTTTCACCCGCACCGAGCGTGATGCGGTTTGGCAGGCGGTTGAAGGTGTCTATGCGAACGCCGCCGGCAGAGGAGAAGTCGCCCAGTTCGGCGTGGTAGGGGCCCTTGACGAATGTCGCGCGTTCGATGGTCTCGGGGATAAGAAAGTTGATGTCGGTGTAACCCTGGCCGTGGCCATGGGAGCGCATGTTGACCGGCATGCCGTTTACGTGGGTAGCGAAGTC
>CAYGOX010000291.1:0-3626 GCA_964351485.1 uncultured Halioglobus sp. | reverse complement strand
ACATCTGGTTGGATTTGCCCGAGCCGCTGTGCTGCGTCACGATCAGTCCCGGCACCGCTTCCAGCACATCTCCGGGACGCAGCAGTGGCCGTATCGCCAGATCCATCTGGCTGATGACGCCTTCGGATGCAGAGCGCGCTTCGCCGGCCAGCACCGCGGCGCGCCCCGTCACCACGATTTCTTCCATGCGCTCCGCGTTGTCGTGAGCGACAGTGTAACCACAGCCGGCGAAACCCAACCCAAACACCGCAGCGCGCAAACCAGTGAAGCGCATAGACATAACTCCCAAAAACAAGTCTACGGAGTCTACCCGATTTCAATACGGGGACAGTTTACTTAACTCAATAATTCCGGGGACAGTTTACTTATCTCGAATTAAGTAAACTGTCCCCATATCTCGGGGTGGCCAAATTGCGGATGTCCTGCGCGACGAAATAGAGCACGGGGACGAGCACCAGAGTGACGACGGTGGCGAACAGCACACCGAAACCGACCGAAATCGCCATAGGCTTCACGAACTGTGCCTGTATCGCGGTTTCAAGCTGAATGGGCAGCAGTCCGGCAAATGGGGTGAGGGACGTCAGAACCACCGGCCGAAAGCGTCGCACCGCACCGGACACTACCGCTGCCCGCCATTCTTCTTTTCTGTCTCTCAGGCGATGATTGATGTGATCGACCAGTACGAGGCTGTCGTTCACAACGATCCCGGTGAGCCCCAGTATGCCGATTGCGGACAACATGCTGATATCCGCACCGAGCACCAGGTGGCCCAGAATCGCGCCGGTAATGCCAAAGGGAATCACGGCCATGATAATCAGTGGCAAACTGTAGCTGCGTAACGGTACCGCGAGCGCCGCATAGATCATCAGCAAGATCGCGATAAAACCCAGTTCCAGCGAACTGGTGGTCTGTGCCTGTTCCCGGGCCTCCCCGGTGAGTCGATGTGAGACGCCAGGATGCCGCTCAAGGATTCCCGGCAGCAGCTTCTCGACAATTTCCGCGTTGACCTTGCCCGGCTCAACCAGCGCACGATCCACGTTCGCCCGGACGTTCACCACCCGCTGCCGGTCCAGGCGATTAATCACGTTGATACCGGTAAATTCCACCGTTTCACCCACGACATCAAACGGCACCTTGCCGTGACCGGGTACGTCAATCCACAACGAGTGCAGTGCATCGAGCGATGCACGGGTGTCCTCGGGCAAACGCACATACACTCGCACCTCGTGACGACCTCGCTGAATGCGCTGCACCTGCGCTCCAAAAAAAGCCTGGCGGACCTGGCGGGCCAGCTCGACCTGTCCAAGACCCAGCGCCTCGCCCTCCGGCGTTACGCGTATATCCAGCTCGGGGCCGCCGCCGTCAAAGGTATCGCGGATATCCGATACCCCGACAAAATCAACCAGCGCCAGCTTCAGTTCATTGGCCGCACTGCGCATCTCATCAAGATCTTCGCCGGACAATTCCACGTCCACTGGCGAGCCGCCGGGCCCCGCGTTGGAGTCGAAAGTAAGTGACTGTACGCCGCTCACCTCGCCCATCGCTTCGCGCATCCAGCTCGCAAGCTGCATCGAGGTAATACTGCGTTCTGTACTGGGAATCAGTTCCACCTGTATACGCGCTTCGGTGTCGGCATTCGACGTAGTGAGCAGTTCTACGATCACTCCCGATTCCTCGCCGGTTTCGCGGCGATAACGCTCGTTGGTCTCCAGCGCCGCCTTCTCGATTCGTAGCGCATAGTCATGCGTCGTCTGCCAGGGCGTACCGTTGGGCATCTGCAGGTCTACGTTGATACTGTTGGACGGCACATTAGGAAAGAAAACGAATCGCACAATGCCGGATGGCACCAGCGCTACGCTCATCAAGAGCACTCCGACAAAAATCGCCAGCGTGATGTAGCGGTAGGCCACAGCTCGTTCCAGAACAGAGCGATAGGTCTTGTCGGCAAAGTCCATGAGCCCCTGATTGCAAGCACGCTGTATTCGCTTGAGCCAGCCCAGAGGACCGCGCCCGGGGTCATCGTCGGATTCAATACGCAGATGGCGCAGGTGGGCGGGGAGTATCAGCTTGGTCTCGATCAACGAAAACATCAGGCTGAATACCACAATGGGAGTGATGGTAGAGATTGTTCTGCCCAAACCTTCGGTCAAGATGCTTGCCGGTCCGAAAGCGATCATGGTGGTGAGCGCTCCGAACACTGTCGCTACTGTCACCCTGCGCACGCCGCGGACAACGCTGTCGACACCATCGCGTTCATCCTCGAGTTGGGCATAGGCACTCTCGGCCGTAACAATACCGTCATCCACCAGCATGCCCAGCACCAGGATGAAGCCGAACACCGATATCACATTGATCGACACCCCGAGGTTGAGAATATCGATGGCAAGTAATGCACCGAGAAACGAAAAGGGCACACCCAGAATGACCCAGAAAGCGAGTGAGGTGTGCAGAAACAGAGCCAGCGTAATCATGGCCAGAACAGCGCCCTGCAGCGCGCTCTTGAGCATCAGGTTGATGCGCCCGCTGAGCAGTTCGCTCCGGTCTGCCCAGGCGGTGAACTCTACACCCTGCGGAAGTTCCGCTCGTCTGGTCGCGACAAACTGGCGCAGGCTTTCAGTCATGGCAAGCACATCCTGATCACCGACGCGGTCTACCTGCAGTGTGATAGAGGGCTGGCCGTTGAGGCGATTAAGGATAGGTTGGTCCTCAAAACCGTCAATCACCCGAGCGACATCGCCAACCCGTAGCGTCGTGCCATCGGGGCGCGTGATCAGGTTGAGCTGCGCAAACTCTTCAGCGGTGTACGCCTGGCCCACCGATCGCAGGGTAATAGAGTCTTCGCGTGTCCGAAGCTTGCCGCCGGGTAGGTCGCGCGAGCGAAGGTTGATCGCAGTCACCACATCATCGAAACTGAGGTTGTAGCGCCGCAGCGCTTCGTCTGCTACTTCGATCGTGATTTCGTAGTCCCGTGTACCTACGACTTCCACCTGGCTGATGCCCGGCAGACGGATAACTTCATCGCGTATCTCGTCCGCCAGTTCCTTGAGTTGAAATTCGTCCAGGTTGCCGTACAGCGTCAGATTCATGGCGCGCGTCATGAACAGGACTTCGTCGACAACGGCCTCCTCGGCATCAGCGGGGAAAGAGGCGATGCCGTCTACTTTTGTCTTTACCTGTACAAGCGCCTGGGCCATGTCTGAGCCCGGTTCCATCTCGATGGTGACTACACCCACGCCTTCGCTCGCGACCGAGGAGATCTCTTCTACACCTACCAGATCCTGAAGTTCTTCTTCGAGCACCCGGACGATCCCGGACTCCACTTCCTCCGGTGCACTACCGGGGTAAGGGACGGTTACCGTGATCATTTCGGTAGGGAAGGTGGGAAAGACCTCTTTGGTCAGATCAGTGATGGCACCCAATCCACCGAGCATGACCACCAGCATCAACAGGTTGGCCGCGACCGGGTTGTTAGCCATCCAGGCGATAATGCCGCGTTCTTTGGAAGGCGCCACGTTAGTTGCTCACCGCGACGGACATGCCTTCGACCATCAGGTCAAGTCTGCTCAGGACCACCTGGTCTCCTGAGGACAGTCCGTCGCTTACCAGAACGCTGTCTCCCTCCCTGA
>CAYGOX010000290.1:1374-4900 GCA_964351485.1 uncultured Halioglobus sp. | reverse complement strand
GATCTACGCGGAAAACCCGCAGCCGTACGTGGTTATGTACCAGATGGGTCGCGACCGCGATGATGCCTGGAAGCTGCGCAACGTCATCATCGAGAGTGTGAATCTCGGTGAAATCTATCGCGACCAGTTCCTGTCTTCGGCGCGCGATTTCGATGGCGATCTCGACGCCGTTATCGCCAACTGGACCACAGTGACGGTCGACGTCGAAAGCTGAGCGCGGTTCGCGTTCGCCCCGCTTTTTTCATACACTAGCGCCCCTGCGGGCGCAGGCCCCCAATTCCTTTTTCCCGGAGAGCGACCGATGGACGCAGCCGCTGTTACCACGCTGTTGGAAAACCACCTCCCTGACTGCACCTTTCACGTCGAGGGCGAGGGCAGCCACTACAATATCGAGGCCATCGGCGAGGTCTTCGCAGACCTGCGCCCGGTCAAGAAACAGCAGCTGGTTTACGGCGCCCTGAGCGAGCACATTGCCAACGGCAGCATCCACGCGGTGAACATCCGCACGTACACCCCACAGCAGTGGGAGGCACGGTCCTAGCGTCATGAGTACCGGTCTGACCATAGCGCTGACCAAGGGCAGGATTCTCAAGGAAACCCTGCCGCTGTTCGCGCGCGCGGGCATCGAGCCGCTGGAGGATGTCCACAGCAGCCGCAAGCTGATATTCGAGACGTCCCGCGACGACGTACGCCTGGTGATCCTGCGCGGTACCGATGTGCCTACCTACGTGCGCCACGGGGCGGCGGATATGGGCGTGGTCGGCAAGGATATCCTGCTCGAGCACGGCGCCGAGGGCCTGTATGAGCCGCTCGACCTGAACATTGCCCGCTGCCGGCTGATGACGGCGGGCCCGGTCGGATGGCGGCCCGACGGTTCGCGGCTGCGCGTCGCGACGAAGTTCGTCAACATTGCGCGCGAACACTTCGCGCGGCAGGGCGTTCACGCCGACCTCATCAAGTTGTACGGCGCGATGGAGCTGGCGCCGATCATGAACCTGGCCGATCTCATCGTGGACATCGTCGATACCGGCAATACCCTGCGGGCCAACGGCATGGCGCCCATCGATGAAATCGCGTCGATCAGCTCGCGCCTGGTCGTTAACAAGGCGGCCATGCGTTCGCGTTGCGAGGCGATTACCGGTGTCATCGAGGCGCTGACCGCTGTTGTGGAAGACTCATCCGATGCGACGGCTTGATTCGAGCAGCGCCGACTTCGAGGCGGCGCTCGCTGAACTGACACACTGGCAGGACTCGGTCAGTGGCGATGTCGAAGCTGCGGTCGCCGGCATCATCGCCGATGTCAGCGCACGAGGCGACGAGGCGCTGGTCGAACTGACTGCACGCTTCGACGATTTGACAGTGGATTCAGTCCGGCAGCTGGAAGTGGATCGCGAGCGTCTGGAAAAGGCCTACGCAGCCATCGACCCGGCACAGCGCGAGGCGCTGGAATACGCCGCACAGCGCGTTCGCAGCTTTCACGAGCACCAGGTCCAGCAGAGTTGGGAATACACGGACGAGTCGGGCAACCGGCTGGGGCAGAAAGTGACGCCGCTGGAGCGGGTCGGTATCTATGTCCCGGGCGGCAAGGCGAGCTACCCGTCCTCGGTGCTGATGAACGCGGTGCCGGCCCGGGTTGCCGGGGTGCGCGAAATTATTATGGTGGTGCCCGCACCGGGTGGTGTCCTGAACGACATGGTGCTGGCCGCCGCACGTATCGCCGGGGTGGATCGCGTCTTTACTATCGGTGGTGCGCAGGCGGTTGCCGCGCTGGCGGTGGGGACGCAGACCGTGCCCGCCGTGGACAAGATTGTCGGCCCCGGTAATCTCTACGTGGCCACGGCGAAACGGCAGGTGTTCGGCCGTGTGGGAATCGACATGGTGGCCGGCCCCTCAGAGATCCTGGTCATCAGCGATGGGTCGACGGATCCTGGGTGGCCATGGACCTGTTTTCCCAGGCCGAGCACGACGAGAATGCGCAGTCATTGCTCCTGTGTCCCAGCGCCGACTACCTCGACCGCGTGCAGGCGAGCATTGAGCGCCTGTTGCCTACGCTGGCGCGGGCGGACATCGTGCGCGCCTCACTGGCGGGCAGGGGGGCGCTCATCCTTACGCGCGATTTGGATGAGGCGGCGGCGCTGTCCAACCGGCTGGCGCCCGAGCACCTGGAGTTGTCCGTGGCCGAGCCAGAGCAGCTGGCGCAGAAGATCACCAACGCCGGCGCGATTTTCCTCGGGCCCTATACCTCAGAGGCACTGGGCGACTACTGCGCCGGGCCCAACCACGTGTTGCCCACTTCGCGCAGCGCACGATTCTCCTCACCGCTGGGCGTGTACGACTTCCAGAAGCGCAGTTCCGTTATTCACTGCAGTGAAGCGGGTGTGCAGGAGCTGGGGCGCGTCGCCTCGGTGCTGGCGCAGGGAGAATCGCTGGAAGCGCACGCCCGCAGTGCGCAATTGCGCCTGCGGCGAACCTAGGACGACTGGTTCAGTACGCCGAGAATTACGCGCAGCTCCAGGCTTTGCCGGTTGCGCAGTATCGCCACCCGCATCCGATCGCCCGGGCGCAGCATCGCAATCTGGTGCATCGTCAGCCGCCCGTCCTGGACACGTTCGCCATTGATGTGGGTGATCACGTCCCCGCGCGCGATACCGGCTTTTTGTGCGGGGCTGCCCGGCGCAACGGCCACGACGCTCAGCGCCTGTTGTGTCATCCCCGAATCCAGCCGGGTGATGACCGGTTCCACACTAACCCCCAGCCAGCCGCGAATGACCTCGCCGTACTTGATGAGATCCTGCATGACGAACACGGCGAGGTTGACCGGGATCGCCAGGCTGATACCGATACCGGTGGTGCCGTTGCGGTCCTGGCCGTTGGTTGTGTAGATCAGCGTGTTGATGCCCAGCAGCTTGCCGTCCACGTCGATCAGCGCGCCGCCGGAGTTGCCCAGGTGAATGGTGGCATCGGTCTGGATGTAATCCTCGTAGGTGTTGCGCTGCAGTCCGTACCGGCCCAGGGCGGAGACGATGCCCTGGGTCACCGAGTGGCCGAACCCGAGCGGGTTGCCGATGGCCATGACGATGTCGCCGACCCTCACGCGATCCGAGTCGCCCAGTGTGATCGGGGTGAGGTCGGGCAAATCCACCTTGAGAACCGCCAGGTCGGTGGCCGGGTCGCTGCCGATGACCGACGCGCTGGCCGAGCGCCCGTCGTGGAACAGGACCTGTATCGCGTCCGCGTCGCTGATGACGTGGTTGTTCGTCAGGATATGACCACTGGACGACATGATCACCCCGGAGCCCAGTGAGCGCTCGATGCGACGACGCTCAGAAGGCGGTTGGGCGAAGCGTGCGAAGACGCTGTCGTTGAGCAATGGGCTGCGCGCTTCGGTCACCAGCTTGGCGGTATAAATGTTGACGACCGAGGGCGTCGCGGCGCTCACTGCCTCGGAGTAGCTGGTGGCCGGCGCACGCGCTGCGGCAGTCGCGGGCCCGTCGAGGACCCAGCGGTCGAGGATCAGCAGGGCGGC
>CAYGOX010000290.1:0-1364 GCA_964351485.1 uncultured Halioglobus sp. | reverse complement strand
GTCGACGCCTGGGAAGCTGCAATGGAAGTTGCCCGGCAATCGCGGGCCAGACAATGTCCGTCAGTTTGTTGCTCATGGGCCGAGAATTGTTGGGATGAGCCTGCATTGTATATGATGCGCACTGTCCGGGGGCGCCGCGATCCAGGCCGGTACCCCATTTGTTCAATCCTGTGGAAACCCGATGCCATGAGCGTGGACCGCGATCAACTCCTGACCTACCTCACCAGTTACCTGGAGCCGGAACGGTTTAACGACTACTGCCCGAATGGGCTCCAGGTCGAGGGCCGGGGGCAGATTGCCCGACTCGCCACCGGCGTGACCGCCTGCCAGGCCCTGCTCGACCAGGCTGCCGAGTGGGGTGCTGACGCGCTGCTGGTGCACCACGGGTATTTCTGGCGCGGCGAAGCGCCGGAGATTGTCGGGATGAAACAGCGGCGCCTGAAAACACTGCTGGGCAATGACATGAACCTGATCGCGTATCACCTGCCGCTGGACGCTCACCCGGAAGTGGGCAACAACGCGCGGACAACACCAGCCAGTCGGCGGTGGGTAGTATCGCGAGTCTCACGGCCGAGATGCCGATGGCTGAACTGTTGGCGCTGGTGGCCGAGGTGCTGCAGCGCGATCCGCTGCACGTCGGCGACCGGGCGCGCCGGGTGAAGCGAATCGCCTGGTGTACCGGTGGCGCGCAGGGGTATATCGAGCAGGCGGTGACGGCGGGTGCCGACGTTTATATCACCGGTGAAGTATCAGAGCAGACGGTGCACGTGGCGCGGGAATCCGGTATCGAATTTGTCGCCGCCGGGCACCACGCGACAGAGCGCTTCGGTGTCCAGGCGCTCGGTGAACACCTGGCCGAGGCGTTCAATCTCGAGCACCGGTTTTTTGATATCGACAATCCCGCCTGATCTGGGCGTTCCGGACGGTGTCTTGGTCGCCTCGCCGGCGGCCGCGGGTGGAGTCTCCCGGTCCAGGCCAAATTCCTCATTGAGCATGCCCTTCTCGTCGGGCGATGCCTTGGGCGCGTAGTCCAGCGGGGGCTGGATGTGGTCCAGGTTGGGTTGCTTGTCCTCACCGGCGGTATTTTCGAGTCGGCCCAGCGCGACGGGACCTTCACCCTGGCACAGTGCCGCGGCGCCGTTGGCCAGGTGGTTGTGCACATCGCGGTAGGAGTCGGTGAGATTGTTGAGGAGTTTCGCGGTCTCGGAGAAATGCTCCACGACTTCATCTTCGTAGATTTTCTTTTCCTGGAGCACCTGGTCCAGCTTCCGTTCGACGTCGCGATACTTCTGGTTGGTCGCCGAGGTGCGACGACCCAACAGCCAGCCGAACAACAGTCCGACCAGTAACGCGGCCACGCCGCC
>CAYGOX010000289.1:2519-4946 GCA_964351485.1 uncultured Halioglobus sp. | reverse complement strand
GCGCCAACGTCGGCACCACGATGACGGGCTGGCTGGTGGCCATCATCGGCTTCAAGCTCAACATCCACCTGTTCGCCCTGCCGCTGATCGGCGTCGGCATGCTCATCAGACTGGTGCGGCCGAAACACAAGATCGCGTCCTTCGGCCTGGCCCTGGTCGGTTTCGGGCTGTTCTTTATCGGTATCGATATCCTGCGCGAAGCCTTTGAGGGCATCGTGCAGGCCTTTGATATCAGCAAGTTTTCCGCAGACGGCGTCCAGGGCGTGGTTATTTTCCTGCTGATCGGCTTTGTCATGACGGTACTGACGTCGTCCTCCAGCGCGTCGATCGCACTTACCATTACCGCCGCGTCCAGCGGCATGGTGGGCACCTACGCGGCGGGCGCCATGGTGATCGGTGCCAATATCGGCACGACGTCGACCGCGCTGCTGGCAGCCATTGGCGCGACCTCCAACGCCAAACGGGTAGCCGCGGCGCAGGTTATCTTCAACGTCGCCACCGCTATCGTGGCGTTACTCATCCTGCCCCTGCTCTTCTACCTGATTGACTATATAACCGAACTGCTGGGCGTCACGGCTGACCCGGCTATTTCGCTGGCGATCTTCCACACGGTCTTCAACCTGCTCGGCGTACTGCTGATATACCCGCAGAACGATCGCCTGGCCAATTTCCTCGAGCGTCGCTTTTCCAGCTGGGAAGAACACGAGGCGCACCCGCGCTTCCTCGACAAGACCATTGCCCAGACGCCGGATCTGGCGGTCAACGCACTGGTGCTGGAACTGCTGTCCATCGCGGACAAGGTAATTGCGCTCTATGACAAATTCATCGCGAAACGCAACCCGCGTCCGGAGGAACTGGAGAGCGAGGAAACCGTGGTGAAGTCGCTCTGCGCCGAGGTCTCGCAGTTTATTGTCAGTATCGAAAGCGCCACGTTGAGCGACGCCACCTCCGAGGCCCTGGCCACCCTCCTGCGGGTCGATAACTACCTGCTCACGAGCAACCTGGTCACCGCCAACCTCGCACTGACCCTGCGCGAACGCGAGCCGCTGACCGACGCCGGGTTGAACAAGCGAGTCGACGAATACTTCGGTCACACGCTGGATTTTCTCCAGGTGGCCAGGATCGATGAGTTCGAGGACCCGGCCGAGCTGTTGGTCCAGTTTGACCGGTTGAAAGTCGAGCACGAGGGGATCAAGGCTGACCTTCTGGCAGAGGCTACGCGCTCGCGAATCACGGTGACACAGATGTCGCAAGCCATCGATTGCCTTGCGCAAGCGCTGCATATCGCCGACCAGTGGCAAAAGGCGTTTGCGCGTATTCAGGCCATAGAGACTGATATCAACGCGTCCAGGGACGCGACAACGGATGATACCCCGCCGGTATCGAGCGACTAAGACGAGGAATCTACACGTGGCAGAACTGACGTTTCATGGCGCGATCGAGAATGTAACCGGGTCGATGTATCTGCTGAAAACGGCCGATTCGCAGATCCTGCTGGACTGCGGACTCTTCCAGGGGCGACGCGAGGAGGAAGCAAAGAATCGCCACAAACTACCGTTGAACCCAGAGGAACTGGACGCGGTAGTGCTGTCGCATGCGCACCTGGACCACTCGGGCCGGCTGCCGCTCCTGACAATCCAGGGCTACCATGGGCCCATCTACATGACGGCGCCGTCCTGCGAACTGATCGATGTACTGCTCAAGGATGCGGCGTCTCTGCAGGAACGCGACATCGAGTGGGAAAACAAGCGCCGCAAGCGGGCCGGCAAGTCACTGCTTGAACCACTGTACACCCTGCCCGACGTCGAGGAGGTACTGACCCAGTGTGAGGCGCTCCCCTACCATCAGCGAATCAGCATTGCCGATGGCATCGAGGTGCGATTCTGCGACGCGGGCCATATCCTCGGGTCGGCGATTGTCGAGATTTTTATCAATGAAGGTGGCGCCGAGAAGAAACTGGTGTTTTCCGGCGACCTGGGCAACTCGCAGGCGGCGCTGCTGCGCGACCCGGATATCGTCGACGCTGCCGACATACTGCTGCTCGAATCCACCTACGGTGATCGCAATCACCGCTCCATGGAAGAGACGCTGGATGAATTCGCCGAGGTTATTGAGGACGCCTCGGCCAACGGCGGCAATATCCTGATCCCGTCGTTTGCCGTGGGGCGCACGCAAGAAATTATTTTCCGGCTCGGCGAGTTGTACCAGGCGGGCAAACTCCGGCACCAGGTAATTTACCTCGACAGCCCGATGGCGATTGCCGTGACCGAAATCTATCACCGGCACCAAGACATCTATAACGAGGAGGATCGAGAGTCGATCGAGGACAGCGCGAGTCGGAAGGATCCGCGCAAACAGAGTCTGCACTCGTTTCTGCCTATCCTGCGCTATTCCACCACGACCCATGAGTCGATGATTCTGAACAAG
>CAYGOX010000289.1:0-2509 GCA_964351485.1 uncultured Halioglobus sp. | reverse complement strand
GGGCAGCGGGATGTGCAACGGCGGCCGTATTCGTCACCACCTCAAGCACAACCTGTGGCGCAAGCAGTCGCACGTGGTGTTTGTCGGCTTCCAGGCCATAGGCACCCTGGGCCGTACGCTGATCGACGGCGCGGAGCGGGTCAAAGTCGCCGGGGAAAGCATTGCGGTGAGAGCAAAGATCCATACGCTCGGCGGGTTTTCCGCCCACGCCAGCCAGTCGCAGCTTATCGACTGGCTGTCGCGCTTTACCACGCGGAAACCGAGGTTGTACCTCGTTCACGGTGAGGCTGAAGCCAAGCAGGCACTCAAGGACGCGGTCAAACCGCTGGGCTGGGAAGCGACGATTCCCGAACTGGGCCAGCAAATCACTTTTTAGCGCGAGTGCCACGGCATGAAAAAAACACCTTCCACACCCTCAGTGTTCCCCTCGGCGGCGGAAGACCGCGAGCACGCCGAGCGCCACCCGCTGGATCACTCGGCCTATCGACTGGCCTACGCCGATGCGGACTTTCTCGCCCGGGATGACCTGCGCGCGGTGCGGCTGCAGCTGGAGTGGCTCAAACCCGACCTGCTGCAGGAAGAACACAACATCAATTCCACCGTGGTGATCTTCGGCGGCGCGCGGTTTCGTGAAGCCGGCGACGGCAACGCCGGGAGCAATGCTCGCTTCTATCACGATGCCCGCGAACTGGCCCAGAAAATCACGCAGCTCTCGCTGCAACACCGCGGCGAAGATTACGTGGTTGTCACCGGTGGCGGACCGGGCATCATGGAAGCGGCCAACCGGGGTGCGGCGGATGTCGGCGGCAAAAGCATCGGGCTGAATATCGTGCTGCCGCACGAACAGCAACCCAACCCCTACATCACGCCGGAGCTATGCTTCCAGTTCCACTATTTCGCGGTGCGCAAAATGCATTTTCTGAAACGTGCCAAGGGCCTGGTGGCCTTTCCCGGCGGTTTCGGCACACTGGACGAATTGTTCGAGACCCTCACCCTGATCCAGACCCGCAAGAGCAAGCCGGTGCCGGTGGTACTGGTGGGTACGCACTACTGGAACACTCTCATCAACTTTGAATTTTTAGTGGAACAGGGTGCGATCGCCGCCGAGGACATCGACCTGATTTACTTCACCGACTCGGTCGACGACGCCTTCGCCCACCTCAAGGAACGCTGGGACGTCTAGACGACGCTAGCCCCACAGGTAACCCGCCCCGCTGCCAATGGCCATAAGCAGAAAGCCGATCAGCGAGGCGGCCTGCGCCGGAATGATGCGCGCCGTTTCAGTGGGGCTTGCCCGCAATTTCGCCGCGGCAAACCCGGCGGGCACTGCGCCGATCAACCCCCAGGCCATACCACCGGCGCCCTCAAAGGACAGGGCCGCCAGCAGGAGCAGGAGGTAGGCAACGCTCACGATAACGGCGTACAGCGTGGCCGCGCTGTCGCGCCCCAGGCGCACCACGAGATTGCGCTTGCCCGCCAGCTTGTCAGCCAGGTAATCGGGAAACTCGTTTGCCCAGAGAAAGGCAGCGACCAGCAGACCCAGTGAGATCGAAGCCACGGCAAGCGGCACGCTGAAGGCGCCGGTCTGCACCAGGTACGTTCCGCAGACCACCAGCGGTCCGTACGCGATGGCGACAGCCAACTCGCCCAGGCCGCGGTAGGCCAGGCGCACCGCGCCGCCATGGTAGTACCACGCCAGGGCAACGCCGGCGAGGCCGAAGTACAGTACGCGCGTGTCGCGCAGCGCCACGATCACCAGGCCGATCACAATGCCGGCGAGAAAAAAAACGGCAGCGATGGCCCAGCACTGGCGCCGGGTCAGCAGTCCGTCGACCATGACGCGCTTGCCACCGGAGAAGGGACTGCGATCCCCCTCCTGAACGGCCTGGTCCGTGCCACTGTCGAAATCCACCACTTCGCCCGAGGCGTTCTTGCCGATCTCGATGCAGAAAATGCCCAGCACCGTCAGTGCCAGCCAGAGCGGCGCTATTACCGAGTCGGCAGCGGCGAAGAATGCCGCCATCGCCATCCCCGCGAACGAGGCCAGCGAAATTTTGGGGTCGGCGAGGCGCCAGAAACCGGCGAGCGAACGGCTGCGTGTCATGGGCTTACGGTATCACAACGGCTTGCCGGCGGCCGCCCGCCCGGCGCGCCGGCCAAAGTAGGTCGCATCGCCGATCGACATACCGCTGGCGTAGCCTTCGCCGCTGCGCGGCAATCCGGCGCTGCAACGCCCCGCGGCGTAGAGGCCGGGGATAATGCTGCCGTCGACCCGCTTTACCGCACCCTCCACGGTAGTATCCAGACCACCGAATGTGAAGGCGGGATAATACATGCCCGGCCCGATGGAGAAGTCCAGCAGTGCATAGGGGGGCTGGTCCAGCGGCCGCAGGAACTCGGCGTCCTTGTGGAAGAGCGGGTCTTCGCCCTTCGCCGCATAAGCATTGTACGTCGCCAGGGTCTGCGACAGTGTGCCGGCGGGAAATCCGGCATCGCGCTCCAGATCCTC
>CAYGOX010000288.1:0-4948 GCA_964351485.1 uncultured Halioglobus sp. | reverse complement strand
CCTTCGGATTCCATCTTGCGTTTGGTCGCCTGTCCAATGCCCGAGGCACTGCCGCTGATGACGATGTTTTTCACGATGTCTGCTCCTGGATGCTCCGTTCATCGGCCCAACTTCGTTGCAGCCGGTGACAACAATCGCCGCATGCTGTCGGCCATTTTTTTAGCCGCCTGTTGTGCGGGGATTGACATCAGGTCTGAGGAAAAAACTTCAACATTCAGCGGTACGTCAACGCCGGCACTGAAAAGCGCATTGAGTACTGCGTAGGTGTCACTGTGTCCCTCGCCGGGAAGCAGTCGGCCCATCGATGTTTCTTCAATGATGTTATCCCACGGTGTTTCAGCCGTGTCGTTCAATTGCACCGCAGTTATCAATGAGGAATCTACTCGCGCGAGCTGATCGACCGTACCGCCGCTTCGAACATGGTGCCAGGTATCTATATTCACGCCGAAATTCACGCATCCGACTGATCGCACCAGATCGAGAGCCACTTCAAGATTGCCAATCGGCGACCATGGCAAAAATTCAATCGATACCGTTAATCCATGCGATTGTGCGCGTCCACATAAGGCGGATATCAGGTCGGTTCGCTCTGTATCAGAGATCGGGCTTTCGGCCTGTTGTATAAGATTCAATGACCGCGCGCCCAGGGCGTCGGCCATTCTGTAAAAGTCGTCTTCGCTAAAGGCGAGAAACGAACCGGCCATATCGTCTGCTGATAAATCGAGTGGAAGCCAGGACATCAGAGGATCGAGTTCCGTAACGTGCAGCCCGTTGTCGGCGAGAATCGTCCGCATGTCCTGCTCGGACAGGCCCTCTTCCAGAGCGGGATAGAACAATGTAGGCCAAAGGGAGATGGAGCTGAATCCCGCCTTGCTGGCGGCCTCGGCCAGACCGCGAAAATCCGCTTGCAAAAGGCTTCCACAGCACAGTCCCACATCATTAAAGGAATACATAGTCCTGGTCTACGCCCGATCGAACTGAGCGATAAATAAAGAGACCAGACCTTCGGCCATGGCATCCAGCCCCGCTTGCATTTGTGTTGCATCGGCGGGTTTCGTCTTGGCATTCATAAGCCATCGGACTACACAGCCCTGTTGCGTGGGAATCACCTTGGCTGTGGCGACGTAGTCTGTCAGGCCGGGCCAGCCGTCCTTGTCGATCACATACGTCATGATCATGGCGTCGTCGTCGCGGGCCACCAGTCGTTCAAAAATCCAGGGTTCCATCCCGGCCATTCGCACCTTGCGAACCATGCCGATGCCTTCCCCGACGATTTCAACTTCGTCGATCCCGCCTTCCATGGCCCAGGACAGATCCCCGAAATCGCTGATGGCTTGCCAGACAGATTCAGCCACCAAATCAACAACAACCTCATGGCTACTGGATATCGATACCGTCATGGTCTGGTGCCCGTCCGCCGCAAATTCGGGCACAGTTTACCTAATTGCCGCCTCGAAGTAGTGGGTAAGACGCGTGAGTGCGAATTGGACCCCGCAAATAGATAAGTAAACTGTCCCCTTATTTGTGCCAATAGATAAGTAAACTGTCCCCTTATTATCTAGTGGCCCTGGCGTATATTATTCAGCGCTGGACTGTGTTGATTACCAAACGCCCCCGGTGACCGGGGGCCAGAGCGCTTCGTTATGGATTATCTGATTTCTCTCGTTCTCGACCCCAACGCCTGGGTGGCTTTGGCCGCGCTGGCGGCCATGGAAGTGGTGCTGGGTATCGATAACCTTGTCTTTATCTCTGTGCTGTCAAACAAGTTGCCCGTCGAGCAGCGTTCGAAGGCTCGCCGTGTTGGAATTGGGGCAGCACTTGTGCTGCGATTGATTCTGCTTGGCACGATTGCCTATATAGTAAAACTCACCGCTCCCATCTTCTCCGTCTTTGAACAGCAGTTTTCGTGGCGCGATCTCATTCTCATCGCAGGGGGGCTGTTTCTGGTCTGGAAAGCCACGACAGAAATTCACCACAAAGTTGACCCCAACGCCGGCCCCGATTCGTTGAATCCGAACATTGCAGTGGTCGGTATCGGTGCCGTAATCGTCCAGATTCTGGTACTGGATTTGGTGTTTTCGATCGATAGCATCATCACGGCAGTTGGAATGACCGAGCACGTACCCATCATGGTGGTTGCGGTTCTCATTGCAGTGGGCAGTATGATGCTGGCAGCGGATCCGCTTGCAGATTTTCTCAGCGCGAACCCCACCATTGTTATGCTCGCGCTGGGCTTTCTCCTCCTGATCGGAACCACGCTGGTCGCGGAAGGGTTCGGTGCACATCTGCCGAAAGGCTACGTTTATGCCGCGATGGCGTTTTCGGTATTCGTCGAGTTTCTCAACATCCTGGCGAGAAGGGCGCGGCAGCGTGGCAGGAACGGGGTAACTGACGGCACTTGAATCCTGAAACACCTCGCTATATCTCTGTCCACGCAACGTTGAAGGTGTGGCCAGAGTAATAGCATGTAACTCTGCGTAATTTGATGTAACCGCATCAACATATACCGTGTTTCCTAAATCACTCACGGAAGAGTTAGGAAGAGGAAACATGGAGTTTTTGGTACCTGAAGCAGGAAGCCTGGCCACCAGTATTCGCGTTGTTCCGAACAAGCCAGTCGATAGCGTTGCACAAGAGTGGTCTATGTTCGACCAGGTAAGTGGTGATCCTATTGCCATCCTGGATATTGTGTTTTCAAAATCGTCATTGCCGCTGTCTAGGCTCACCGAGTCGATGACGATAACCTTCAACATTGACGAGGCTGTTCAAACGGACTCTTCTATCTGGCGATTTGGCGGCGAGCCGATCTACTGCAGCGACGGTGTCGACACCTCCAATGGAATCCAGTTTTCAATCGAAAACAACGGAAAGGCGCTCATTGCACGCATCAAATCGGTGCAAGATGCGTGGCAGACATTCAACTTCGCCTTCATTGGACTGCATCAGAACGTTGCGACAGGCCAGTGCGAGATGTTCAGCTCGGCGGATCCTGGTGGCGGCTATGGAAGGCGGTAGCAGGCGGCGCGGCCGAGGCATGCCTCTGTGCTACCTGACATCGATCGTGCAAACCAGACGCTGTCATGAGGGAGACGAACTGCGCTTCTTCACATAGCACGTCAAACCACGGCAAGTTAAACCAGACCGCCCCGAAACCTTCCTGAAGCGCTTGTTCAATCTTGACCAGGGCAGACACTGTCTGCCCCGCGAGTGTGTACACCAGTGCCGCGTTAAAAGCCGACTCGGAATCCTCGGTCGATATTTTTTCCAATGTGGTAATGGCCTGCCTGAAATTTCCCAGCTGGGCGTGCGCCTGGGAGATTATCCACAGCTCGGCATTCGAATTCTCGGGGGTGTTCGGGTTTACCAGGCGTTCATAGAGCTCTCTGGCTCTCTGTGTATTGCCCAATAATGCTTCGGTGTCTGCGAGATTGAGGAGGGCGACCGGGTCGCGACGTCCACGGGTATAGAGCTTCTCGAACTCGGCTTTTGCCTGTACATACTGACCTTTCAGTAGATAAGCCAGACCCAGGTCGGTGCGAAATATAGCGTAGGGCGTTATCGCCAGGGCTTTCTTGAGCAGCGCAATGCCCTCATCAAGATTTCCCCTCTCGATTTCAATCAGCGCGACGATTTCTATCGCTGACGTATCGTCAGGAAACACCTCCAGTAGTTTCCTGTACAGCAGTAAAGCTTCTTCTGTTTTCTTCCATCTGTGCAGATTGCTTGCCGCCTTGCCAAAAAGCCGACGGTTTGGCTGCAGTTCGAGCGCCAGCTGATAGTGTTGATCGGCAATTGCGTGATGGCCTTGTAGCCGGTTCAGGTCCCCCTTGAGGGTGTTAATGAGTACCGGATCGGCCTCCAGGGAAACGATCTTATCAAGTTCCTTGCTGGCCGCAGGATAGTTCTTCGATTCCAGCTCAAGCTCAAATCTGGCTTTTCGAAAATCGATTGCACCCCCGGCCCAGGGCTCGGCGTTATCAAGTACTTGTCGCAGGCGATGGAGATACTCGGGCAGCCCGTGTTCGTCGTGCGTCTCCAATGCAACATTCGCGTAAAGAGAATAGAGAGGAAGATACCGAAAATGTTTTGAAAGAAGGGCTTCTACCTCAGTCAGCAACTCGCGTTGATCTCGCTCACCTCGATGAGATTGAGCGTGAAGTTCAAGATACCGTTGATAGTCCTCCTCGGAGATTGTTTGATTGACACGAGCTCGTGCACCCTTTCCGTTGTAGATCGAGGAGATTCTTGAAAGGACAATATCGTGTGCCGTTATAGTGAGTTCCGTGTTCAGAGGTAAGGTTATTTTTTCCCTGACAGTGAATTGGGGAACATCCGTACGCTCGACGGTAAGTATGCAATCAAACTTGTTGCAATTGAGGTAGGAAAGAACAAGCTCGTCAACCTGAAGTCGTTTTGCGATTTCCCGGATTCCCAGCGTTGAGTTGCTTTCGTGGATAAGACTCACCAGCGATATTTTGTTGGAGGACAGAACGGCTTCAGATAAGGCTTGCTCTATACCTGAACGGAGAATCTTGTGATCTCGAGCGTATTGCGTACTGCCCGATTGGAGCACCGTCGGCGCAACGGCCACGCTTCTCTGCTGCGGGGCGCTGAGTTTCGGGGCCAGAAAGACAAGGGCAACCAGGCCGGCCACTCCCATCGTGAGAAATGCATATTTGAGTCGCTGCCAACCTGACTGACGCGGTTCAACAGGAATTGCTGAAACAGGCGTTTCACCCTCTTTCAGTTCATGGAGCAATTCTTCCAAATACCCTGTCGCTTCGGCGGCGGTAGAACCCAGCTTTTTATTGGAACGCCGTAGACTCGAAACAGCCCTGGAAAGGTTGGGTACAAGGCGGGCTCTCTCTCCAATGATTCGTTCAATCAACGAAGCCAGGGCGACGCAGTCCTGTGTCAAATCTGCGTTTCTGTTGGCGATGCCCCAATC
>CAYGOX010000287.1:0-4950 GCA_964351485.1 uncultured Halioglobus sp. | reverse complement strand
ACGCGAAGCGCTCAACCTCGAAGCGCGCCGCGCCACACAAACATGCACCGGAAGTCATCGCGCGCTCCTAGAAAAACGGTTGCGGCTGGGGCGCCTGGCCCAGTCCCCACCACAACAGGGCCGCCAGCACGGCGACCACCGGGAGCGCCAACCACCAGGCCACCGGGGATTGCCGCCCCGCCCTGCCCGGCGCCCGGCCCAGGATCATGGCCTTCACCAGCGGCTCGCTGTGACGCCGCTGGTGATACACCACCGCGCCGATATGCAGCACGACCAGCGCCAGCAGGAGATTGAACAGCACATCGTGCAACAACCCCATCGTATCGCGCAGTTCTGTACTGGCCCAGTAATGCAGCGGCCCGCTGAACAGGATGTCGTCGCTGTTGAACAGCCCGCTCACCCCCTGCAACAGCAGCACCAGCAACAGGGCCAGCACCGAGAGAGCGCCCAGCGGATTGTGCCCGGCGCTGTCGTATTGCCCGGTGCGCAGATAGCGGGACAGGCCCGCAGGGCCCACGACGAAATCGGTAAAACGCGAGTGACGACTGCCGATCACACCCCACACCAGGCGAAACACCACCGCGACGATCAGGCTGTAGCCGGTGTACTCATGCACTTCGTACCACTGCAGTTCCGCGCTCACCCAGGCGAGCACCACACCCAGCGCTACGGCCCAGTGAAACAGGCGCGTGGGGATGTCCCACAGGTCGAAGTCATCGGCGTTCATCGCAACTCCCGTCAGTCCAGTGGCATCAGCGGTGCGTACTGCGCATCCACGTCCTGATAAGTATAGGCCCAGGTACCTTCCACCAGGCCGGCGCGGTGGCGGGCACCCGGTGTGCCCGCATCCCCGGTCGCATAGCCCGAATCACCCCGAAACAGGACCACGACCTGGTCGCCATCGACGGTGAATCGCGGAAACACCTCCGGGACCGGCGTTTCACGCTCGGTGTCGATCAGTTGCCTGACACTGTCGTAGCGCGCCAGGTTGCACAGGGTGATGTAGGTCGGGGGCAGCATGTTCATCTGGCCCGCCTCGTGACGACTCACCGCCTCGCGCACGCCCAGCCAGCTTGAATCGTGTATTTCGCTACCGTCGATCATGACCTCGTCGTCCGAGGCCACCGGTGCCGCAAAGATCCACGTCGAAAAGCGCTTCGGCTCACCCACCGGGGTGGTCCAGTGGCTCAACTGCACCATGTGCTCCGGGTGCGGCGCCAGACCCGATTCCTCCGCGGCCTCACGCGCCGCGGCGTTGCGTGCGGCAAACTCGAGATCGTCGGCGTCAGGACCAAAATCCCCCTCCTCCAGAGCGCCGCCGGGGAAGACCCAGGCACCCCCGGCAAAGATCAATGCCTTGTTGCGCCGTAACATGAGGGTCTGCAGTCCGGAGCGCCCGTCGCGCAACAGCACCACGGTACTGGCCGGACGCACCGGCACATCCTCGTGGATCACGCGCTGCCCGTCGCCGCTCACTGGTGATTCTCCAGGTAGCGCGCCGCCAGCGACAGTTCGAAGCCCTGCTGGCGCGACACCTCCATCGAGGCTGCGCGATCGGCCTCGTCGCGGCTGACCACCCAGAGGTTGGTGCAGCGCGTACCGGTGCGGCAGAACGCGAGCACACGCTGGCCCGGGTCACCGAGCAATTCGCGCATCTGGTCGAAGCCGCGGCCGGGAAAATCCTGCGCGTTCACCGGCAGGTAGTAATACGCTATTCCCGCGGCCTCAGCCGCAGCGGCAATCGCCGCGTTGTCGGGCTGGTCGGCCACCTCCCCGTCCGGGCGATTGTTGATGATCACGTCGTAGCCGGCGGCGGCGATTGCGGCCACATCCTCCGGCGTGATCTGACCCGTAACACCGAGGCTTTCAGACAGTTTGACAATATTCATTTGCTCTCCAGCATTCACAACCAGCGGACTCAGGTGCCGGTAAACTTCGGTTCGCGCTTTTCCTTGAAGGCTCGCGGCCCCTCCCGCGCATCCTGACTCATCATGACATGCGCGGCCTGTTCCATCTCCACCTTGAAGGCATCCTGCCAGGGCAGCGTGTGACTCTCCAGGACCGTACGCTTGATCGCCTGCAATGCCAACGGTGCCTGCCGCGCGACATTATGGGCGACCTCCTCGGCGCGCTCCCTGAGCGGCGCCATGGGCACGACCTCGGACACCAGCCCCATGGCGAGCGCCTGCTCGGCGGACACCGGCTCGCCTCCGAGCAGTATTTTCATCGCGTGGGCATAGGGCAGCTGACGCGCCAGGCGAACCATCGAGCCCGCGCCGGGCACCACCCCGACCTTGGGCTCGGGCAGTGCAAACTGCGCATGATCGGCCGCGATGCGGATGTCGGTGGCCTGCAACAGTTCTGTTCCGCCACCGAGCGCGCGCCCGTTGATCGCGGCGATCACGGGTTTGTACAGCGGCTCGTCCTTCAACATGATCTTGTCGGCGACCAGGGGGTCGGAAACGAGCCGCTCCTCGACCGGGGTCTGCGGCTGCCGGGCGCCGGTCCACAGGGGAATCACCGAACCGAGGTCGCCGCCACAACAAAAATCAGTGTCACCGGTGGCGGTCACCACGGCGACGCGCACCGCATCGTCGGCGCGCACCTCGGCCCAGGCATCGGCCAGCTCAATGAACATCTCACCGTTGAGCCGATTGCCGGCTTCGGGCCGGTCCAGGGTAATCCAGGCGGCGTGGCCGCGCTTTTCGAACTGTATGGCACTCATCAGGGCTTCCTTTGTCCTTATTTTTCAGGGCTGTCAGCCCAGCAGGGCAACAACGCCTTCATAGAGCAGCTTGGCCCCGATGACGACCAGGAAAAAGCTGATCACGCCATAGTACAACTTCGGATCGGAACGCTGTACCAGGTAGTGGCCGAGCTTGACCCCCAGCGGCGCCAGCGGGGCCAGCACCAGCGAGTAGAGTAAGTTGTCGGTCGTGAACTGGCCAAGCGCGTAATACGGCACCAGTTTAACGACGTTCACCACGGCAAAAAAAATCCCGGCGGTACCGGCGAACAGCAGCGGCGGCAGGCCCTTGGGCATCAGGTACATGGTCAAGGGCGGCCCGCCGGCGTGGATACTGAAGCTGGTAAATCCCGCCAGCGATCCGAAGGCCGAGGCGCTGTAAGGATTGTGCGCCGCACTGGCATGCGGTGAGTATTTCAATAGCGTCTGCAGCCCGAACCAGAGCGACAACACACCGATCAACACCCGCATGTAATCGTCGTTCATCGAACCCACTGTCAGGTAGCCCACCAGCACCCCCACCAGCGCCCCGGGCAGCAGGTAACGCAACGCCTGTCGGTCGAACACGCCCCAGTAGGTGCGCAGCACGAACAGGTCCATCACCACCAGGATAGGCAGCAAAATCGCGGCGGCCTGGGTTGGCGACATCACCAGCGACATCAGCGGCACCGCCAGGACGGCAACGGCACCGCCAAACCCGCCCTTGGCAACGGCGTACAACAGTACCGCGGGAATCGCGGTCAGGTAAAAGAAGGGGTCGAGCAGCACGCTGACGCTCAGTCGACGAGCCCGAACTCGCTCGCCAGCACCTCGATCATCTCGGCTTCATCGAGCCCCACGACTGCAACGGCAGCATCGGCCCGTGGGTTGGTCGAGGGCTGCAGGGTTTCACCGGTAATCCGGGCAGCCATACCCAGGTAGATATCGGAAACATCCAGCAGGAAAGATTCGGGCAGCGCGGTGTCGCGCGCCAGGGCGACACGTTCGTCCATCCGCGCCTTGTTCAGCAGGATGTCCGGGTCGTCGAAATACCCCAGCAGTGCCTGGCGAAAATTCTCCTTGGAGTTTTCCACCACGCGACCGGCGCGGTAGGCCGGCCCGTCCCAGATGCGCGACGAATCCGGTGTACCGACCTCGTCCATGTAGATGAGCCGGCTGCGGCCGGCGGCATCGCGCACGTAACCGAACTCGAACTTGGTATCGACAAAGACCTGGTCCAGCTCGGCAAGCGCCCGGTCGATCACGCCAAAACCATCGCGCAGCAGGCGCTCGTAGTGCGCGACGTCCTCGACGCTGCGGAAGTTGAACGCCGCGTAGTTGGCCTCGATATCGGCGCGCGAGATGTTCACGTCATCCACTTCGGGCACGCCGGGAATGCCGCGCAGGATGCCCTTGGTGGAAGGAGTGATGAGCAGCTCGGGCAGGCGCTGGTCGCGCGCCAGGCCGTCGGGGACCGGGATGCCACAGAAATCGCGCTCACCCTGGGCGTAGGCGCGCCACATGGAACCGGTCAGGTACTGGCGCGCAATCGCCTCGATCATCACGGGCTGCGCCTGCTGTACCACCCACACCAGCGGATGTGGCACTTCGAGGATGTGGCTGTCGGCCAGGCCGTGGGCCCGGAACTGCTCGAACCAGTGACCGGAAATCCGGTTCAATGCGGCGCCCTTGCCGGGAACGCCGTCGAGGCCGCCCTGCGCGTGCCAGATGCAGTCGAACGCGGACAGGCGATCGGATATCACCATGATCGCCAACGGTGCACCGGGCGCCACGTCGTAGTTCCGTTCCTGTGCCAGGCGGCGCGAGTCGGCCTCGCCCAACCAGTAAACGGAGCGCACCTTGCCGCTGTGCACCGGGCGATCCGTGCGGATCGGCAGGTCGTCATTGACGGCAAGAACGGTGTCGGCGTAGCTCATAAACGGCTGATCTCGATCAACGGCTGTCGGTTGGGCGTTACTGGTTCAGGACCGGGTGGGCACCGGGCCTGTGAAGGCGCGCAGTGTAGCAAAGCCGCGCGGGCATGACACGCAGCAGAGCGGCGCGATTGTGCTAGGTGTTCCGCAGCACAACGATGGGGCCGGACGTGGCCCGCAAGGCATAGGCCTCGTGCTCGCGCAGGTGCAGCTTGTAATCCATGATCGTCTTGAGCACGACCAGGGCCAGCAGCACGATCAGCGGCTCGCCCAGCGCCATGGCGCCGAAGC
>CAYGOX010000286.1:2215-4954 GCA_964351485.1 uncultured Halioglobus sp. | reverse complement strand
TGAAGATCATCATCAGTCGCGACTTCACCGGCGACGATTATGTTCCGTTCAACACACGCAATTTCTAACCCGGGCCCGACGCCCGACCCCCACATCTACACACAAGGAGAAACAGGATGGACTTGAAAGATAAAGTTGCAGTGATCACCGGCGGTGCGTCAGGCCTGGGCCGCGCAACCGTCAAGCGCTTCGTCGCTCACGGTGCCAAGGCCGCCATCTTCGACATGAATGACGAGAAGGGCAACGCCCTGGCGCAAGAGCTGGGTGATTCGGTCATCTTTTGCAACGTGAACGTTACCGACGAGGCCTCTGTCAAAGCCGGCATCGACGCCACCATGGAGGCGTTCGGCGCCATCCACATCTGCGGCAACTTCGCCGGTATCGGCAACGCCAAGCGCACCATGGGTCGCGACGGTCCGTTCCCGCTGGCAGATTTCAACCTGGTGATCCAGGTCAACCTGGTCGGCAGCTTCAACGTCCTGCGCCTGTGCGCGGAGAAAATGGCTGACAACGAAGTGGTCAACGAAGACGGCGGCCGCGGCGTGATCATCAACACCGCGTCTATTGCGGCGTACGAAGGCCAGATCGGCCAGGCGGCCTACTCGGCGTCCAAGGGCGGCATCGTCGGCATGACCCTGCCGATTGCGCGCGACCTGTCGGTACTGGGTATCCGCGTCAACACCATCGTCCCCGGTCTGATCGCCACCCCGCTGATGATGGGCGGCGCCGAGGAAATGACGCCGGAAATCGCCGAGTTCCTCAAGCCGCTGGCCAGCCAGGTGCTGTATCCCAAGCGCCTCGGTCGCCCCGACGAGATCGCGCAGCTCGCACAGCAGATCGTCGAGAACGACTACATCAACGGCGAATGCATCCGCATGGACGGCGGCATCCGCATGCAGCCCAAGTAACACGGGCGACACCCGGCCGGCGTACCCTCGCGGGTACGCCGGTCAACAATAAGGAGAGACACAATGGGTCCGTTGAACGGTTACACCGTGATCGAGCTGGCCGGCATCGGCCCGGCGCCGATGGGCGGCATGATACTGGCCGACATGGGTGCGGAAGTTATTCGCATTGAACGTCCCGGTGCGGTGCTGATGCCCACCGATGTCAGTGCGCGGGGCAAGAAGTCGGTCGTGATCAACATGAAGCAGGCCGAGGGCCTGGAGACACTGTTGCGCATGGTTGAAAACGCCGATGTGCTGATCGACCCGTACCGTCCGGGTGTGTGCGAGAAACTGGGAATCGGCCCCGATGTCTGCCTGGCGCGCAACCCGAAGCTGATCTTCGCCCGCATGACCGGGTGGGGGCAGGACGGACCGCTGGCCAAAGCGGCCGGACACGATATCAATTACATCTCGATCAGTGGGGCGCTGTACGCCACCGGACGGGCCGGTGAAAAACCGGTGCCGCCGTTGAACCTGGTCGGTGATATGGGTGGCGGCGGCATGCTGCTGGTGAACGGCGTGCTGGCGGCGCTGCTCGAGACCTCCAACTCCGGTCGCGGACAGGTCGTGGACGCGGCCATGGTCGACGGCGCCGCGCAACTCATGTGGATGTTCCA
Organism: uncultured Halioglobus sp.; assembly: GCA_964351485.1. Classification (GTDB taxonomy): domain Bacteria; phylum Pseudomonadota; class Gammaproteobacteria; order Pseudomonadales; family Halieaceae; genus Marimicrobium. Next base: position 3,390 of record CAYGOX010000286.1, on the reverse strand, counting down.
CGGTTTCGAGGCCTCCGGCCTGTGGGATGCCACCCGTCGCGAATCCAACATGCTCGACGGTGGCGCACACTTCTACGACACCTACGAATGCGCCGACGGCGAGTATATTTCGATCGGCTCTATCGAGCCGCAGTTCTACGCCCTGCTGATGGAGCTGGCCGGGTTGTCTCAGGAGGAGTTCGGGGAGCAGAACAACCAGGCCCTGTGGCCGGAGATGTCAGAAAAGCTGACTGCGGTGTTCAAGCAGAAAACCCAGGCGCAGTGGTGTGAACTCATGGAGGGCACGGACGTGTGTTTCGCGCCGGTGCTGAGCTTCACCGACGCACCGAAGCACCCGGCCAACGTGGCGCGCAAGACCTATGTCGAGGTCGACGGCGTGACCCAGCCGGCGCCGGCGCCGCGTTTCGAGCGCACGCCCTCAGAGGTTCAGCACGGGCCGCACGTCGTGGGGCAGGATACCGACGAGGTCCTGGCCGCGATGGGCTTTGCCACGGCGGAACTCGATGCCTTGAAGGACAAGGGCGCCATCGCCTGAGCGCCGCCACAGAACAGGGAGTACACCCATGAGCGATTTGGAAGCAGTCACGGTTGAGCGACACGGTGCAGTCGCCGTCGTTGGCATGAACCGTCCCGACAAGCTGAACGCCTTTGACGCGTCTCTGCGGCGCGACCTGCGCCTGGCGGTCCGCGAGGTGAATGACGATCCGTCAATCCGGGTCGCCGTTCTCACGGGGATCGGACGCGGTTTCAGTGCCGGCGCCGACCTGTCCGAAACCAGCGCGCAGGGCGCGACGTTTCGCGTCGAAGACCAGCTCAACGGTGAGTACAAGCCCATCCTCATGGAGATCCACGAGGCGCCCAAGCCCTGGATCAGCGCCATCAACGGCGCCTGTGCCGGCATCGGCAGCGCCTTCGGCATGGTCTGCGACCTTACCGTGATGGCCGACAACGCCTATATCTACCAGGCCTTCGCCGCCATCAGTCTCATTCCCGACGGCGGCGCGACCTGGCACCTGGCCCGCACCCTGGGCCGCAAGCGCGCCTATGAGGTGATCGTGACCGGCGAGAAACTCACCGCGCAGAAGTGCCTCGACTGGGGGCTGTGCAACCGCGTGGTGCCGGCCGATGACCTGCTCGAGGAAACAGTGGCCTGGGCGACAGAGCTGTCGAACAAG
>CAYGOX010000286.1:1221-2205 GCA_964351485.1 uncultured Halioglobus sp. | reverse complement strand
GCAGAGCGAGGATTTCAAGGAAGGTGTCGCGCATTTCATCGAAAAGCGCGCGCCGAACTGGCAGGGCTTTTAATCCACGGGCTGCAACGCGAACTATCTATCGCGACCTATCCATCGTGAACTATCGGTCGCGAACTACGCAGGAGGCTCCATGGCTGAACCCGAACTCTTGATCGAACGCGAGGACGGTTACGCGGTACTCACGCTCAATCGGCCCAGTGCGCGCAACGCCCTGTCGCCGACGCTGTTGGTCGCCCTGTGCGAGGCCTTCGTTGAACTGCGCGCCGAGCGCGATATCCACGCGGTCATCCTCACCGGCGCCGGCACCGCGTTTTGAGCCGGTCTCGATCTCAAGGCCATGGCCGGCAGCGAGGCGGGCCTGGGGGTCTACGCGATTCACGGTGAGCACGATATCACCACCGCGATGGAAAAATTCGACCGGCCGATTATTGTCGGCGTCAATGGCGTGGCCGCCACGGGCGGGTTCGAACTGGCGTTGATGGGCGACATCCTGATCGCCTCGAACACCGCGCGCTTTGCCGACACCCATGCGCGTGTTGGCCTAGCGCCGGGCTGGGGCCTGTCCCAGAAACTCGCCCGAATCATCGGGCCCAGCCGTGCACGCGAGGCTCACTTCACCGGCAATTTCATTACCGCCGAGCAGGCCGACCAGTGGGGCCTGGTGAGCAGGGTAGTGGATGCCGACGAGCTACTCGATGCCTGCCGGGCCGTCGCCCGCGATATCGTCAGTTGCGTACCCGACACGGTGCGTGTCTACAAACAGATGGTCAACGACGGCCTGGGAATGGACCTCGCCGCTGGACTGGCGATGGAGCGCAGCGTGATGACCCAGGTGAACCGGCACGTGCCCGGTGACGCGATCGGCCAGCGGCGCTCCGCAGTGCAGGACCGTGGCAAGGCGCAGGCCTAGAGCGGGCATCGCGCGGTGACCGACACGATACGGCCGGAACTGGCGCTACTGCG
>CAYGOX010000286.1:0-1211 GCA_964351485.1 uncultured Halioglobus sp. | reverse complement strand
GCGCACCGAAGACGAGGCGCGCAGTGAGGCGCAGGGCAAGCGCCATGCGAAGGGCTACCGCACTGCCCGCGAAAATGTCGAGGATATTGCCGACGCCGGATCTTTCCAGGAATACGGCCAGCTCGCGGTCGCCGCGCAGCGCAGTCGCCGCGACTATGCCGACCTGCAGACCAGCACCGCCGCCGACGGCATCATCACCGGCACCTGCACAATCAACGCCGATAGCGTCGGGCCCGAGCGCGCCCGCGCCGGCATTATCGTCAACGATTACGCCGTGCTGGCCGGCACCCAGGGCTACTTTCATCACAAGAAGCTGGACCGTCTGTGTGAACTGGCCATGAAGCACCGCCTGCCGGTGGTGATGTACACCGAGGGCGGCGGTGGCCGGCCCGGCGATACGGATGTGATGACCCAGATCGCGGGTCTGAACATACATTCTTTTGGCACCTGGGCGGCGCTGTCCGGGCACGTGCCGCGCATCGCGGTCAACAACGGGTACTGCTTTGCGGGGAACGCGGCGCTGTTCGGTTGTGCCGATTTCACCATTGCCACCCGCAATTCCTGGATCGGCATGGCCGGTCCCGCTATGATTGAGGGCGGTGGTCTGGGCACGTTTGCACCGACCGAGATCGGTCCGGTCGACGTGCAGGAAAAAAACGGCGTGATCGACATCGTCGCTGACGACGAGGCCCACGCGACTGCGATTGCGCGGCAGCTGCTGGGGTATTTCCAGGGGCCGGTCGATACCTGGGAGGTCGCCGACCAGGACGCGTTGCGCGACATCATCCCGGAAGATCGCCGCTGGGCTTACCCGGTGCGCAAGGTGATCGAGACCATTGCAGACACCGGCTCCTTCCTCGAACTGCAGCGCATTTACGGCCGTTCGATTATCACCGGCTTTAGCCGGTTGGAGGGACGTCCGGTAGCGCTGATCGCCAACGACTGCCAGCAGATGGGCGGCGCTGTAGATGCGCAGGCGTCCGAAAAAGCCGCGCGCTTCCTGCAGATTTGCGATGCCTTCAAGCTGCCGATCCTGTCGTTGACCGACACGCCTGGTTTCATGGTGGGCCCAGACAGCGAGGCGCAGGGCGCGGTGCGACGTATGTCGTAGCTGTTCCTCGCCGGTGCGCGCCTGACTTCGCCGGTGGTGGCGATCTTCATGCGCAAGGGCTACTGCCTGGGCGCGATGGCGATGACCGCGGGCAGTTTTG
>CAYGOX010000285.1:0-4987 GCA_964351485.1 uncultured Halioglobus sp. | reverse complement strand
ACTGGTCGACCAATCACGCGTTCCGCCACAAGTGCCTGGAGCAACTCAAGGCCGGACTGCTCGCCGAAATGGACGACTTCAAGGCGCAGATCGCCGCCGAAACCGGCGCACCGCTGGGTATCTGCGGCCAGGGTGGCCCGCAGTGTGAAATTCCCATCGGCTTTATGGACTACAGTCTCCAGACGCTGCCGGACTACGAGTGGAGCCGCGATATCGGCATCAATGAGCTGATGGGCGGCAAGAGCCGCCGGCTGGTCGAGAAGGAAGCCATTGGCGTGGTCGCCGCCATCACGCCGTGGAACGTGCCGCTGCAGATCAATCTGGCCAAGTGCATCCCGGCCCTGGCCGCCGGCTGCACGGTTATTCTCAAGGCCGCGCCGGACACACCGTGGTCGGCGACCACGCTGGGCCGGATCGTCAAGGAGCACACCGATATTCCGCCGGGAGTGTTCAACGTGATCACCTCGGAAGATCCCAAGACCGTGGGCGACCAACTCGTCGGTGATCCGCGCGTGGACATGATTTCGTTCACCGGATCGACCGGTGTGGGCAACCAGATCATGGCCCGGGCGTCGCAGAAAGTGACCAAGGTGTTTCTCGAACTGGGCGGCAAGTCGGCCAACATCGTTTTGGACGATGCCGACCTGGGCAGCAGCCTGCTCAGCGCGCTGGCAGTGTGCTTCCACGCGGGGCAGGGGTGCGCGCTGAACACGCGGCTGCTGGTGCCTCGCGCCAAACAGGCCGAGGTGGAAGAATTGCTCAAGACCTATTTCGGCTTTATCAGTTACGGCGATCCGTCTTCAGACAGTGACATCATGGGCCCGCTGGTCAATGCGCGCCAGCGTGAACGCGTGCTGGCCTATATTGAGAAGGGCAAGGCAGAGGGCGCGCGCCTGTTGATCGGCGGCGGAACGCCGGCGCACCTCGAAAAAGGCTATTACGTTGAGCCCACCGTGTTTGTCGATGTCACTAACGACATGACCATTGCCCGCGAGGAAATCTTCGGGCCGGTGCTGTGCGTGATTCCGCACGACGGTGACGACGATGCCGTGCGCATCGCCAACGATTCCGATTACGGGCTGTCCGGTAGTGTCTGGTCCGCCGACGAGGCGCACGCGCTGGCCGTGGCGCGGCGCATTCGCTCCGGCACCATCAACGTCAACGGCGGTAACTTCTACGCGGCCGACGCGCCGTTTGGCGGTTACAAGCAAAGCGGTATCGGCCGAGAGATGGGTCGTGAAGGTTTCGAGGAATACCTCGAGACCAAGACGATAGCGATCGTCGCATGACCTTCGATCTGCAGGACCGGGTTTACATTGTCACCGGCGGCTCCCGGGGTTTTGGCCTGGCGATTGCAAAATCGCTGGTAGAAGCCGGCGCGCGCGTCGGTCTGGTGTCGCGCAGCCAGGACGCGCTGGATGCCGCCGTGGCGCAGCTGGGGAACGAGCGGGCGCTGGGTGTCGCCGCAGATGTGGCTTCGGGCGAGGCTGTAAAAGCAGCCTTCGAACAGATCAAGGCGCATTTTGGCCGGCTCGACGGCCTGGTGAACAACGCCGGCCTTGCGCGACCCAATTCCGTCGAGAACCTGGTGGAGGCCGAGGTGCTGCAGCAGGTGAACACGAACTTCCTGGGCACGGTGTTCTGCTGCCAGGCGGCGATCGGCCTGCTGCGCGGCGGCGACAACCCGCGCATCATCAACATCTCCTCGGCATCGGCCTATCACTACGACGAGATGTGCCACCTGTCGATTTACGCCGCGACAAAAACTGCGGTGGAGCGGTTCACCCGCGAATTGCGCAATGAAGTGCGCGGCGACGGTATCGGGGTGTCCTGCATCCGCCCGGGCGCGGCGGCGACAGATTTTGCCGACGGCTGGAACACCGAGGCGTTGCTCGGCGGCCTGGAGGCCTGGGCGCACGTCGGTACCTATATGGATGTCGGCATGGAGGCGAAGCAGGTGGGTGACGCGGTGGCGTACGCCCTGGCACAGCCGGCCGGGGTCGCGGTCGACCTGCTTGAAGTCCGGCCCAATATTCCCACACCGAAGAATCCCTAACATTACACGCTGCGAGGAAATAACAGCATGAACGATCTGCTCGGATACGAGGGTAAGAAAGTCGTCATCACCGGGGCCGCCTCCGGCATGGGTGAAGCGGCGGCGCAGTTGCTGGTCGATCTGGGTGCGCAAGTGTACGCACTCGATATCGCGCCGGTAAAAGTGCCGGTGGCGCAGGCCATCGAAGTTGATATGAAAAACCCGGCCTCGATTGATGCCGCCGTGGAGGCACTGCCGCAGGAAATCTACGCCCTGTTCAACTGCGCGGGTGTGCCCAGCCCGCCGTTCTCCGCTCACGATACGGTGCTGATCAATTTTGTCGGACTGCGCTATCTCACCGATGCGTTGATCCCGCGTATTGCCGATGGCGGCGCGATTGCCTCCATCGCATCGACTGCGGGCATGGCCTGGCGACCCAAGGTGAAGAAAATTCAGGAATACCTGGCGCTGGACAGCTCGTTTGAATCAGCGGAACAATGGATGGCGGACAATCCCGACGATTGCGCCGACGGCTACGGGTTTTCCAAGCAGTGCATCATCATCTACACCATGAACTCGGCCAGGGAACTGGCGCAGCGCAATATCCGCATCAACTGCATCTCGCCGTCGCCGACCAACAGCGCCTTCATGGACGCGCTGAAAGGCGAGGGACAGATGCCCGACGAGGCGGTCGATCTCTTCCTGCCCTCCAACGGCCGCTACGCTGTTGGCGTGGATATGGCGCAGCCGCTGGTGTTGCTCAACAGCCGCCTCGCCGGATTTGTCAGTGGTAACAACCTGCCGGTCGACTTCGGCTACTGCGCCGAGCTCTTCATGGGCCAGCGCGACGACCTGCTGGGCATCACCAGCTAGTCATTTCCAACGACCTCTCGCCCCGGCGTTGCCGGGGCCTGCCGTCATCGGGCGGCAAAAGTGGTTCTAAAAATATAGTTCAAGCTATATAATATTTCGAATAACACTCATTTCAGGAGCGATAGACATGGCTAAATTTTCTTACGATGAAATCAAGGGGCACCTCGACAAGTGGGTCGAGGCGAATCGCCTGGCGGGTGAAAAAGGCGAGGGCTGGGACAAGATGTACCAGTTCTATACCGAAGATGCGCTGTACTCCTGGAACTACGGTCAGGATTTCGAATTTGTCGCCCGTGGCCACGAACAACTGCGCGACTGGGCATTTGGCACGGAAATGGCTGGGCTGGAAGGGTGGCGCTATCCCTACATCCGCACCCTGATCGATCCCGAGAAGGGCGAGGTCGTCGTTTTCTGGCGCCAGCAGGCGCCGCAGATTGATCCCGATACCGGCAAGCCCTATGAAATCCTCGGCACCGGTGGCTCGTGGTTCCGCTACGCCGGCAACGGCAAGTGGGGCTGGCAGCGCGACTGGTTCGATTTTGGCAACGCCATGACATGTTTCATGAAGATGATGGAGAACAAGGACCTGTCCGACGGCATGCTCGAACGCATCGAGCGCCAGGCACAGGGCCTGCCTCCGGGCTGGGTCAAGCTGCAGGAATTCGACTGGCTGGCCACGATCGAGGAGCCGGAAGATATGTAGCACCCCGGCAGCAGCCGGGTTTTCGACGCGCCGCTTGTGCGGCGCGCGACATTTTTCACTTTGGAGGTAGAGTCAGTGAGCACGACCAAGTCAACGACCGCAGATATTCACACCGGGGGCAAGGCCGCGCCGGTACTGTCCGGTGCCGATGCCGAACACGGGCACCTGGACGAGTTGCGCGAAAAACCCACGGCGCTGATGCAGCGTGTGGCCGACGAGTTGGGGGAGATCGGCGAGCTGAATTTTGCCGGCAACCGCGTGGTTATGCTCATGGGCGAGGCCCAGGAGGCTTTCTTCCGCGCCCCCGACGAACAGCTCGACCAGGCCGAGGCCTATCCCTTCATGCAGCCGGTGTTCGGCGAGGGAGTGGTGTTCGACGCCACGCCGGAAGAGCGCAAGAAAGCGCTCAAGAACCAGTCACTGCGCGGCGATTTCATGAAAGGTCACGCCGCCACCATCGCCGAAGAGGTGCAGGCGGCGATGGACAAGCTGGACGACGAGGGCGAGATCGACCTGCTCGACTTTTTCTCGGAGCTGACCCTCTATACCTCCAGCGCCTGCCTGATCGGCAAGGAGTTTCGCCAGGAACTCACGCCGGAGTACTTCAAGGTGTTCTACGACCTGGAAAAGGGCACCGACGCCATGGCCTATGTCGATCCGCACCTCGACCTGCCGGTGTTTCACGCACGTGACAAGGCACGCGCGCGGCTGGTAGAGCTGCTCGAGGGCGTGTTTGAGCGCCGTGACCAGAAGGAGGACAAGGAAGTAGAGCTGTTCGACTTCCTGCGCACGCTCAAGGATAAAGACGGCGAGGCCATGTACTCGACCGACAAGATCACCGGCATGTTTATCTCGATGATGTTCGCCGGTCACCACACCACCAGCGGCACCGCCGCCTGGACGTTGATCGAGCTGTTGAAAAACCCTGAAGTACTGGACGACGTGGTGGGCGAACTGGACGAGCTGTACGCCGATGGCCGCGAGGTCAGTCATCAGGCACTGCGCGAAATTCCGAAACTGGAAAGTTCCATCAAGGAGGCACTGCGTCTGCATCCGCCGCTGATCCTGCTCATGCGCAAGGTGATGTACGACTTTCACTACAAGGACTGGACGGTCCCCGCCGGAAAACTGGTGGGCGTGTCGCCCTCGGTGTCTAACCGCATGGCCGAGTGCTTCCCCGACCCGGAGAGTTTTGACCCGACGCGTTACACCGGAGATCGCGCCGAAGACAAACAGCTGTTTTCCTGGATTCCCTTCGGCGCGGGCCGCCACCGCTGTGTCGGCGCCGCCTTTGCGATGATGCAGCTCAAGGCGATTTTCAGCGATTTGCTGCGCAACTTTGAGTTCGAACTGACACAACCGGCCGACAGCTACCG
>CAYGOX010000284.1:0-5039 GCA_964351485.1 uncultured Halioglobus sp. | reverse complement strand
GGTTTTCAATGGACGTTCTGCCCCTTTCTGTTCTGTGCTTGTTGTCTGGGTGCCGTCCCGGCCGGTACCGGCACCGGCTTGCGGCGCGGTTTGGGCACCAGGTCGATCAGCGCACCGGGTGCGAGTTGACTGCGGCGCCGGGGGGGATGCACGCCCACGACCTGCTTGGTGGCGTGCACAAGAAACAGTCCGCCCACCGGCATCCGGTTGCGGGTGAGCCACTCATCGGCGCGCTCCATGGCACGCCTCAGACGACCCGTGCCCATCGGCGGAAGCCCGACCACGTGTTGCGAATCGTGGACCTCGAAATTCAGCAGGGTCAGCCAGTCTGAGAGCCGCCCCGGCGTAATCGGGCGAAAATTCTGCCACAGCGGATCGCCCAGCGCGCCGCGCAGCCGAGCCTGCACACCGAGCAGGCTGACCGGGTTGAACATGACGATCAACAGCTGGCCCTGGGGTGTCAGCACGCGCTGGATCTCGCTCAGCACGCGGTGCGGGTTCAGTGCAAACTCCAGCGCGTTGTGCACGATGACCGTGTCCACCGAATCCGATGCCAGCGGCAATTCGTCCGGGTGAGCCACCAGGCCGACACCGTCGCCGGTGCGTTCGCAGCTGAACACCTTGTGATTGATGCGACTGCCGGCGAGCAAGGGTGCCTCGCTGCGCAAACCCACTTGCAGCAGGTGGTAGCCAAATGTGGTCTCCAGTGTGGTCTGGAGCGCCTTGCTGGTGGTCTGCAACAGGTACTCGCCGCGCTCGGTGGTGTACCAGCGTTCCAGTTCCGACAAAATATCGCTACACTTTGCTGAGGTCATCTCGCTGCGCTGAGTCCATCTTGCTGCCACGACCAGCCGCGGCAACGCCTGCCATCTTACTGTATTCTGAGCCGTTTTAAACGCGCGCCGGCCGCGCGCAACGACACCGCGGGACACGCATGCCATGTTAACGATTGAACCGGTCAACGCCTTTTCGGACAACTACATCTGGCTGCTCTACGACACTGGCACGCGGGCGGCGTTCGTCGTCGATCCGGGCGATGCCGAGCCGGTGCAACAGCGACTTGAGGCGCTGGGCCTGACGCTGGAAGGGATCCTGATCACCCATCATCACTTCGACCATGTCGGCGGTCTGGAGGCGCTGTGCGCCAGCCACAACCCGATCGTCTACGGCCCCGCCAACCCCGGGATCGAGCAGATCCAGCACCGGCTCAGTGATGGCGACACTATCACGGTGCTCGGGCACGACTTCAGGGTGATTGAGGTGCCTGGACACACTCTGGACCATATCGCCTACTTCCACGATGGCAACGAACCGCGGCTGTTCTGCGGCGACACCCTGTTCGCCGGCGGCTGCGGGCGCGTCTTCGAGGGCAACCCGGCGATGATGCTGGCCTCCCTGGACAAACTCGCCGCGCTGCCGGCCAGCACGCGCGTGTACTGTGCCCACGAGTACACACTGGCCAACCTCGCCTTCGCCCAGGCGGTCGAACCGGACAATGCCGAGCTTGCGCAGCGCGTCACCGAGGCGACCGCGACGCGCGAGCGGGGGCAGCCCACCGTCCCCTCGACCATCGCCCTGGAGCGAGCTACCAACCCCTTCCTGCGTTGCCGTGAGCCCGCTTTAAGTGCGTCACTGGCAGCCCAGGGGCGCGACGCGGGCCCCGATGCTGTCGAAATTTTCGCCAGTGTGAGGGGCTGGAAGGACTCTTTTTAGGCACTTTTGGGGTACTGGCCTGTTTTACGCTGGTATCGGGGCGCAAACCCGATACACTGCGGGTATTGTTCAGGTTAGACACACACCTTTAATTTAAATATCAACAAGATGCGTCGCTTTTTTATTCTAATTTCTACGATTATTTCCCTAAGTGCCTGTAGTTCTGTGGGCACCGTGAGCGGCCAGGCCGGTGCCACCCAGGGCGACCGGCTGTCCCCCGTCGAGGTGACCGCGAAACGACGCGACACAGTCGTACCAGAGTTGATTGCCCTGCACCGGCCGCCGGATGACCTGTGGGAACGAATCCGGCGCGAACTGACCTGGCAGGACAGTATCGAGCACACCGCTATCGACCGCGCACGGCGCAACATCCTGCGCCAGCCGCGCTACCTGCCCGTGGTTTCCGAGCGGGCGCAGCTTTACCTGTATCACATCGTTGAAGAGGTCTCGCGCCGGGACCTTCCCATGGAACTGGCGCTGCTGCCGCTGGTGGAGAGCATGCTGAACCCGTTCGCGGCCTCCCCCTCACGTGCGGCCGGGCTCTGGCAGATTATGCCGCGCACCGGGCGCTCGCTGGCGCTGGACCAGGACTGGTGGTTCGACGGGCGGCGCGATGTTCGGGCTTCCACGCAGGCAGCACTGAACTACCTGGAATCACTGCACAGCCGTTTCGACAATGACTGGATGCTGGCTCTGGCCGCTTACAACGCCGGCAAGGGCCGCGTTGCCAGGGCCCAGCGGCGCAACGCCCGCGCCGGTAAACCCGTCGACTACTGGTCGCTGCCGCTGCCATCCGAGACCCGGGCCTACGTACCCAAGGTCATCGCACTGGCGCAGATCATCAGTCAGCCCGACGCCTACGGCGCGCGACTGGACCCGGTACCCAACCGCGAGGCGTTTCAGGTGGTTCGCACCGGAGGCCAGGTCGAACTGTACCGGGCTGCCAAACTGGCCGGTCTGGAACCAGGGGCGCTGCGCGCGCTCAATCCCGGTCATCTGCGCTGGGCAACTGCGCCCGACCAGCCGCATGAGTTGCTGCTGCCGGTCGACAAGGCGGCCAGCTTTGAAACTGCACTTGCTTCGCTCGACCCTTCTGACCGCGTCTCCTGGCAGCACTACCGCATCGCACGCGGCGACAGCCTGATCCGCATTGCGCGTAAATTCGACACCCAGGTGCAGCTGCTGCGCGAGGTCAACGGCATTCGCGGCAGTCGAATTCGCGCTGGCGATACGCTTCTGATCCCGCACGGTGAGGACTGGGCCGACAGTCTCGCACTCTCCGGGCAGAGCACGCGTCAGCCGCACGGCTACCGCGTTCGCCGCGGCGACTCACTGTCGCGTATCGCCGGGCGTTTCAAGGTTTCCATCAAGGACATCATCGCCTGGAATTCGCTCGATCCGGGTAAATACCTCCAGCCAGGACAGAAGCTGACGCTCTACCCCGCTGGTGGCTGACCACGGCTCGCAGGACAGCCTGCAGACGCCCGCGGGCACCTTTTCCCTGCAGCGTCACGGCGCGCCCCGCGACAAAGCACTGCGCGCCTGGAACGCGGCGGACGAGCTGCTGTTGGAGGCCGTCGCCGACAGTAACGACGCCACCACACAGCACACAGTGCTGACGATCAACGACACCTTCGGGGCGCTGTCCATTTCCGCAAAGGCCAGCCTTGCCTGGACAGATTCAGCCACGTCCCGCGACGCCATCGCGTTCAACGCCGCGCGCAACGATCAGGCCCCGCCCGAGATTATCAGCAGCGTCCAGCGGTTGCCTGAGATGAATGCGCCGGTGGTGGTCCTGCTGCGGATTCCCAAACAACTGAGCCTGCTTGAGCACCAGTTACAGGCGCTCGCCTCGCAGTGCGTGCCGGGCACCCGTGTCTACGCTGCGGGCATGGACAAGCATCTCTCGCCGCACACCGCGGCCGTCATGGAAAAGTGGCTGGGGCCGACCGAACGTCACCGGGGACAGCGCAAGGCGCGCGTCTTCAGCGCGACGCTCGCGGTGCCGTCCATACCCAGCGAACGGTCGTCGATCGTTGAGTACGTCTGTGAACCGCTGGACGCGCGCCTGGAGTCGCTGCCCGGTGTCTTCAGCCGAGAGGCACTGGACAGGGGCAGCGCGCTCCTGCTGGGCGCGCTTGAAAGCAGCCCGGCAATCGGCCACGTGATAGACCTTGCGTGCGGCAACGGTGTCCTGAGCCTGTTCAGCGCGCTGCGCGGCGACACTGACAGCGTTGCGTTCTGCGATGATTCCGCCCTGGCCGTTGAGTCCGCCCGGCGCAATGCCACCGCCCTACTGCCGGACACTGTTCGCGCCGAATTCCACTGGAGCAACGGCCTGCGCGACTACCAAGGGCCAGCCGCAAACCGCATCGTCTGTAACCCGCCCTTTCACAGCGGCCAGGCGGTCGACACCGCACTGGGCAGGCAACTGATCCGAGCCTGTGCAGATCACCTGGCACCGGGGGGAGATTTGTGGATGGTCGCCAATCGGCACCTGGATTATCGGCCGGCGCTGATAGCCCCGTTTGGGCAACGGCAGATCATGGCCAGCGACAAACGCTTCGTGGTCACCCGCATCCGGCGCAACTAACGTAGCGCAGCTGTAATCGGCCCTCCCTAGCGCCCCAACAACGCATTGACCAGTGCCGGCACCTGCTCCGTGGCCGGACCCAGGCGATGGTCGTGGAAGTAGCCCGCCACGTCGCTGGCTTCCATATTGACCTCCAGGGCCAGTGCGCCGGCCGCCCGGGCCTGCTGTACAAAGCCGGCCGCCGGGTAGACGACCCCGGAGGTGCCGATAGCAATAAACAGGTCACACGCCATCAACTGCTGCTCAATCGCGTCCATGTGGTAGGGCATCTCGCCGAACCAGACGATGTCCGGGCGCAGGTGACCGGCCTTCGAACAGGTCGGACAGTTCGTGGCGTTGTCGTAGTCCGAGACCGAAGGCATCGTATCGCCGCAGCCGGTACACAACATGCTGCGCAACTGCCCATGCATGTGGCAGACCTGTACGCTCCCGCCGCGTTCGTGCAGATCGTCAACGTTCTGGGTAACCAGGAACACCTCTCCTTCAAAGCCGTCCTGCAGTTCCGCCAGCGCGCGGTGGGCCGCATTGGGCTCAACCTCGCCGAGCTGGTTGCGTCGTGCGTTATAGAACCGGTAGACGAGCTGCGGATCGCGCGCAAAGGCCTCCGGCGTCGCAATTTCCTTGGGATCGTGGTTTTCCCACAAACCACCGGAATCGCGGAATGTCGCGAGACCGGACTCCGCCGATATCCCCGCACCGGTGGGGGCCCTGCAAGGAGACGACGTGATGACGG
>CAYGOX010000283.1:4153-5048 GCA_964351485.1 uncultured Halioglobus sp. | reverse complement strand
GTCGGTCAGCGAGCGCGACACGTTTACGGACAAGCCAATGAGTGACGAGACAATGATTTCCGTAGAGGTGGCCTACGCGCTGCCTGAAAAGCAGGCCTTGCTGGCGGTTTCGGTGGCCGAGGGAACCACGGCGCTGGAGGCGGTGAGGCAGTCGGGCGTCGCCGACAAATTCGACGGCATCGATATTGAGAACGCCAAGCTCGGTATCTTCGGCAAGGTGGTGTCGCCAACGCAGAAATTACGCCAGGGTGACCGGGGGGAGATCTACCGCCCGCTGATTGCAGATCCGAAAGAAGTCCGTAAGGCGCGCGCGGCGCGTGCGAAAGAGCGCCGGGCGAAGGACTCCGGCTAGTCTTCGGTAGCGTCCCCGGATTTATCCGCAAAGGCAGCGGGGATAAAGTCACCGGTGACGTTGACCAGGGAGTCACCCTCAAACTCGACCTGCAACCGGGTCTCACTCAGCACGTCCACACCATTGCGCTTCACATAGACGTAATCCCAGCGGTGTTCGTTGAACGTGTCTTCCACCAGTGGCGTGCCGAGAATGAAGCGTACCTGCCGCTTGCTCATGCCGGGCTTCAGCTGGTCCACGATTTCCTGGTTGATGATGTTGCCCTGTTCCACGTCGATCTTGTAGACACCGGGAAAACCGACAAAGCCGCAGCCGGCGAGGACGGTGATGAGGAGGGCGAGAAACAGGGTGCGCATCGGATAATACTTCCACTTCATTCTGTGGGGTGGCATGATAACCCTACCGTTTTAGTCAGAGAAGCCCTGTTTTTGGGGTGGGTAAACATGGGTAGCTATGGGTGAGCAAAATCAGGAACTGCGCAAGGCAGGATTGAAGGTCACGCTCCCCAGGGTGAAGATTCTCGAGCTGCTGGAATCCTCCGAA
>CAYGOX010000283.1:0-4143 GCA_964351485.1 uncultured Halioglobus sp. | reverse complement strand
AGGACGTGTACCGCTCCCTGCTCGACGCCGGTGAAGATGTCGGCCTCGCCACAGTTTACCGCGTGCTCACCCAGTTCGAGACAGCCGGCCTGGTGGTGCGCCACAATTTCGAATCGGGTCATTCCGTGTTCGAACTCGCCAAGGGTGAACATCACGATCACATGGTGGATATAGACTCGGGCGAGGTGATCGAGTTCAACGATCCGGTCATCGAAGAGCGTCAGCGCGAAATTGCCCGTGAGCACGGGTACAAGATCGAAGATCACTCACTGGTGCTCTACGTCCGCAAGAAGGCGTGACGCCGGCGCCCGGCAGGCGCTACCTCCAATTCCTGTGACTGCACTGATTTACCCGAGGTTATGGGCTGAGCATCTCGCGCGCGTGCGCCAGGGTCTGGTCCGTAATCTTCACGCCGCCGAGCATCCGCGCGATTTCCTGCACTTTCTCCTCGTCTTCCAGCCGCTGCAGGCGGGTTTCGACCGCGTTCTTCTGCGTCGACTTGGTGACCTGGACGTGGTGGTGACCCTGGGCCGCGACCTGCGGCAGGTGCGTGACGCACAGTACCTGGGCGGATGCCGACATGTCTCTGAGCAGTTTTCCCACGACCTCGGCCACGGCGCCCCCGATACCGACATCCACCTCGTCGAACACCATGCTCGGCACCGTGCCGGCGCTGGCGGTGACTACCTGGATTGCCAGGCTGATGCGTGACAATTCACCCCCGGAGGCGATTTTCGCCAGCGGTTGTTTCGCTGAGCCCCGGTTGGTGCTGATGAGGAATTCGATTTCCTCGTTGCCGTGGGGGTGCGGATCCTGTTCCTTGAGCGGCTTGAGGCTGACCTCCATCTCGCACTGTTCCATGGCCAGGGTGCCGAGGATGGCGGCTGTCTGCTTGACCAGTTTCTTCGCCGCGGCCTTGCGTTGCTTGCCCAGTTTCGCGGCATCCTTGCGGTACTGCTCCGCCAGCGCGGTCATGGAGGCTTCGAGCGCGGCGATCCGTTCGCCGCCGTCGGCCAGCGCCTGGAGCTCCTCGCGCAATGCGGCGTGCCGCTCGGCCAGCTGTTCGGGCATCACGCGGTGTTTGCGCGCCACGTCGTAGACTGACTCGAGGCGGCGCTGCACCTGGTCGAGGCGCTCCGGGTCCAGCTCCACGGAGTCGACATGGTGCTGGATTTCTCCGCGCGCCTCCGCCAGCGCAATGGCCGCGGAGTCGAGCAGTTCCCGCGCATTGGCCGCCGCGGATGTGCTGTGGGTGTCGCCGCTCAACAGCTGCAGTGCCTGGCGGACGCTCCCTTGCTGCCCCTCGGCCAGTTCCAGCGCCCGGTGGGCGTCCTGCAGGATCGTCTCGGCATTGGCCAACAGTTTCTGTTCCTGCTCCAGCGCGGCCAGTTCGTCCTCTGCCAGCGCCAGCTCGTCCAGTTCATCCACCTGGTAGGCCAGCAGTTGTGCCCGCGCGGTGCGCTCCTCGGAGCTGCCGGCCAGCAGCTCCAGTTCGCGCTTCTCCCGCAGCCACTGGGAGGCGGTTTGTTCAACGCTGCGCGTCAGCGGCAGGTGATCGGCGAAGGCGTCGAGCAGCGCGCGCTGCACCGGGCGGCGCAGCAGCGACTGGTGGGCGTGCTGCCCGTGTATGTCGATCAGCAGGGCGCCGAGCTCCGCGCAGTCCTGCAAGGTGGCCACGCTGCCGTTGATATAGGCGCGGCTGCGCCCCTCGCTGGTGACCACGCGGCGCAACAGGCATTCGCCGGGTTCGTCCAGGTTGTGGAGGTCGCGGTCGCGCAGCCACTGCTGCGCGGCCGGGATGGCGCTGATATCGAAAGTGGCGTTGACCTCGGCCCGGTCGCAGCCGTGGCGGACCGCCTTGGGGTCTGCGCGGTTGCCCAGGCACAGCCCGAGCGCGTCGAGCATGATCGACTTGCCCGCCCCGGTTTCGCCCGTAATGACGGTCATGCCGCCCGCAAATTCCATTTCCAGCGCAGACGCAATGGTGTAGTTGCTGATACTGATATGCGTGAGCATGAGGGCTTCTCGCTAATTTTGGCCTGTTATACCCCAGAATCTGGCGGGCGGGAACCGCGGCCGGACATCCGCTGTCTCCATTTTGTAATTTGCCGAGGCTGTGATAAAAAAATACGCAACGTAAGGTGGCATGACCAGGCAGGCATGACAAAAGGGGATATTTCCGAACGCGCGCGTATCCTGTTAAAGACGCTGGTGGAGGCGCATATTCGCGATGGCCAGCCGGTCGGCTCAGGGACGCTGCAAAAGGCCTCGGGTCTGCCGGTCAGCGCGGCCACCATCCGCAATGTGATGTCCGACCTGGAGGAGCGTGGTTTCCTGCACTCGCCGCACACCTCCGCCGGCCGGGTGCCGACGGCAGCGGGCTACCGCCTGTTTGTCGACAGCCTGCTGCAGGTGCAGCCGCTGGAAATGGGCGCGATGACCACGCTGCGCGAGGAATTGAATCCCGACAAGTCGGCCACCGAACTGGTGCAGTCCGCCTCCAGCCTCCTGTCGACCATTACTGCCCAGGCGGGTCTGGTGACGGTGCCCCGCCAGGAAGAGAGCCAGTTGCGGCAGGTGGAGTTTCTGCCGCTGTCGGGCGACCGCGTGTTGGTGATCCTCGTGGTCAATGAGCGCGAGGTGCAAAATCGCATCATCCATACCCAGCAACCCTTCTCCGAGGAGCAGTTGCGCGCCTGCGCTGCCATGGTGAACCAGCGCTTCTCGGGCCGTTCGCTCAGCGTGGTCAAGGAGTCGATCGTGCGCGAGATGCGCGAGGCGCGGGCCAAGATCGATACCTACATGGAGCAGGCGCTGGACCTGGCCAGCCAGGCGCTGGACCAGGAGGAAAGCGGTGACGAGTATGTGCTGGCCGGTGAGTCGCGCCTGCTGGAAGGGGTCGGTGCGGACAGTATCAAGAAGCTGCGCGACCTGTTCGACACCTTCGAGCAGAAAAAAGACCTGCTCCACCTCCTGGAGCGTTGCACGCGCGCCGACGGCGTCCAGATTTTCATCGGCGAGGAAGCCGGGTTTGAGGTGTTTGGCGACTACAGTGTGATTACGGCGCCCTACACCGACGGTGCACAGACCGTCGGTGTGTTGGGGGTGATCGGGCCCCAGCGCATGGCCTACGAGCGCGTAATCCCCATCGTGGATGTCACGGCGAAGATGCTCAGTTCCGCCCTGTCCGGCTGACCTTTCTTACCTGAAAATTTCTTCTCTTTTTCCCCTTGAAATGGGCCGCTGTGCCCCCATATCCGCCTGAGGCGCGCGTCCAGACCGGATGTCGCACAAAAAATCTCTTTAAAATCAGTCAGCTAACGGAGCAAGCGAGTGGCGGAGCACGAACCCCAGGTCCCCGGGACCGACGACGAGATTGCACAGGACCTGGCGGACCAGGCCGAAGGCGCCGGGGCAGTGTCCGAGGGCGACGAGGGTGCCCAGGCACTGGGTCCCGAGGAGCGCATTGCGCAGCTGGAGGAAGAACTGGCCGGAGCGCGCGACAACGTGCTGCGCGCCCAGGCCGATGCCCAGAACACCGCGCGGCGTGCCGAGCAGGATGTGGAGAAGGCGCGCAAATTCGCGCTGGAGCGTTTTGCCGGTGAGCTGCTGCCCGTGGTCGACAACCTCGAGCGGGCACTGGAATCGACCGCCGGCGATGACGAGGCACTGAAGTCGATCGCCGAGGGCGTGGAACTGACGCTCAAGAGTTTTCACGACGTGCTGGCCAAGTTCAATATCGAGGTGGTTAACCCCGAGGGGGAGCCCTTCGATCCGAATCTGCACCAGGCCATGAGCATGGTTGAGAACCCCGACGTGGAGCCCAATACCGTGATCGCCATCATGCAGAAAGGCTACACGCTCAATGGTCGTCTCATCCGCCCCGCGATGGTCATGGTGAGCAAGGCGGCGGGCTGAATTATCGCGTCCCGGGCTTGAAACAACTGGCTCGGGAACCCATATAGAAAAGCAACGTTTTTGAAGCGGCAGGAAAGTCCTGCCAGAGACTTGGAGAAATACAATGGGCAAGATTATTGGTATTGACCTGGGAACCACCAACTCCTGCGTTTCGGTGCTGGACGGTGGCAAGCCCAAGGTAATCGAAAATGCGGAGGGTGATCGCACCACGCCGTCGATTGTCGG
>CAYGOX010000282.1:2683-5097 GCA_964351485.1 uncultured Halioglobus sp. | reverse complement strand
GGCCTGTACTACTTCGAGGAGGACAACGACTCGCGCGGTTTCGGCACGCAGGCCGCCCTGGGCACCCGCATCAACATCGACCGTTTCGTCACCGCGCGCTCCAAATCCTATGCGGCCTACGGCCAGGTGACCTGGACGCCGCCGGTCCTGGACGAGGACCTGAGCATCACGCTCGGTGCGCGCTATACCGAGGACGAGCGCAAGGCCAGCCGCGATCTCTTCACGCGCATGGACGACGTGCTGGACGAGGCCCGGTCGCAGGTGGGCGCGATGAACGATGACAGTTACAACCAGTTCAACCCGGCGCTAACGCTGGCTTACGACTGGACCGACAACGCCAACGTCTACCTGCGTGTCGCGACCGGCTACAAATCTGGCGGCTCGAGCGAATCGGCGCCGGTCGAACTGTTTGACACCACGGTCGATCCCGAGGAGATCGTGTCGTACGAGCTGGGTATCAAGTCCGACTGGTTCGGCCAGCGTTTGCGCGCGAACGTCGCGGTCTTCGAAAGCCAGTTCGATGACATGCAGTTTGCCTTCGCCGTCGACCCGACCGACGCCTCTATCGTGCAGAGCTACAACGCAGGCGAGGCGACAATCCGCGGTCTGGAGGCAGATATCGTACTGCAGGCTCTGGATAACCTCACCCTCAGCCTGCAGTACGCCTACCTCGACCCCGATCTCGAGCAGGTGGACGCTCTGCCTGGCACAATTTTCGACCCGGCGACCAACCCCGCCGCAGCCGGCGTGTTCGCCGTTGGCGACAACATCGCCGACTCGTTCACCATTCCCTATACGCCGGATCACAGCCTGCTCCTGGCCGCCGACGCCACCCTGTATCGCAACGGGCCGCTGAGCGTGAACGCGCATATCGACTACAGCTACCAGTCGGCGGTATTTGCTGCCACCACGGCAGGTGATGCGGTGCCGGGGCGGGACAACCTGAAAATCGACGACTACGGACTGTGTAACGCACGCCTGTCGCTGACCTACGATCTCGAACGCGGTGATTCGCTGGAGATCGCGGTGTGGGGCAACAACGTGTTCGACAAGGAGTACCCGGTCCAGGTCATCGGGCTGGGCAGCGTGTCGCCCACGCAAAACCAGCTCGGGGAGGTTATCTACGGGTACGTACAGCAAGCCACGATCTGGAACGAGCCGGCCCGCTTCGGTGTGGACCTGAATTACACGTTCTGACGCGGGCGATCATTACGCTGGCATAGTCTTTGCTTTAACGGGTGTAGATCGGCCGTTTGAAGGCCGGTCATAACACCACCCATTGAGGAGAGACTGCTATGAAAGCACTGTACCTGATGTTCGCACTGCTGCTGGGCACAAGCTTTTTGACTGCCTGCAACACAACAGCCGGTATCGGCAAGGATATCGAGCATGTAGGCGAGACAATCGAGGACGCCGCGGAAGATACCCACGACGAAATCCACGATTAATCCGCGCGCCGCGGCCCCCGGCGCAGCAACGCCGGGGGCCGCATCGTTTCGCGAAAGAGTAAATTTTACGAAGGTCTTGTAATTACCGCCTGACTAACAGCGCGCTCGAAAGCCCTGCGTTAACCGGTGTTGCGCATCCCTGCGGCGATTCCCGCAATCGTCACCATCACTGCCTCGTTATAGCGCTCATCGCCCGAGGCGCGCTGCCTCGACAGCGATTCCACCTGCAAGAAATTCAACGGGTCTGTGTAGACATTACGCAGACGGATGGATTCCTGACCCCATGCCTCCTGCGGCGACAACTCACCGACCTCGTGCACCGCTTCCAGCGTTTGCGTGTCTTGCAGTAGCAATGTGCGCAGTTCATCGCCGATGGACTGCAGCGACGACGGCACGAGCCGTTCGTCATAGTACGCCGAGAGATCGGCGTCGACCTTGCTGAACACCATACCCTGCATGGACAGCAGCGAGGCGAAAAACGGCCAGTGCTGTGCCATCTCGCGCAGCGTTTCGCCTTCGCCCGATTCCAGCGCCTGGCGCAACGCGCTGCCGACACCCAGCCAGGCCGGCAACATCAGCCGGTTCTGCATCCAGGAAAATATCCATGGGATCGCGCGCAGGCTTTCCACGCCTTTGCCCCCGCGTCGCCGCGCCGGGCGCGACCCCAGTGGCAGAATGGCCAGCTCCTGTTCCGGGGTGGCGTGGCGAAAGTACTCGACAAAATCGGGATGGCCTCGCACGTAGGAGCGGTACACCCGGGTCGACTCCGCAGCCATTGAATCCATGGTTGCCCGCCACGTCGCGCTCGGCTCTGGAGGTCGCAAGAGGTTGGCCTTGAAGATGGCACTGGCGTACAGGGCGAAGGTTTTGACCGCGAGTGAACTGAGCCCGAGTTTGGTACGGATCATCTCGCCCTGTTCGGTCACGCGCAGACCGTTGCGCAGGGTACCGGGCGGTTGCGACAGC
>CAYGOX010000282.1:0-2673 GCA_964351485.1 uncultured Halioglobus sp. | reverse complement strand
AACGCGTGGTGGGCCGGCGCCCCGCCACGACCAATGGTGCCGCCACGGCCGTGAAACAGCGTGATCTTCACGCCGTGGGCGCGGCCGCTTTCCAGCACACCCTCCTGGGCGCGGTACTGCGCCCAGGCGGCCGCAAGCACCCCGGCATCCTTGGACGAGTCGGAGTACCCGATCATCACCATCTGGTTGTCGGCGATGGGCTGGCGGTACAACGGGGTATCGAGCAGCGTGCCGATCACGCTGCTGGCGTTCTCCAGGTCGTCGAGCGTTTCAAACAGGGGCGCGACCGGCATGTGAAACGTGCAGCCGCTGGCCTTGAGCAGCACACGTACGGCCAGCACATCAGACGCCGCGCGGGCCATGGAAATCACGTAGGCGCCCAGCGCAGCGGGCCGCTGCTTCGCAATGACCGCACAGGTGTCGAGCACCTCCTGCGTGTCGGCAGACGGCGACCAGTGCACGGGAATCAGCGGCCGCTTGCTGGCCATTTCCTCGAGCAGAAAAGCCATGCGTTGCGCCTCGTCCCACTCGCGATAACTACCCAGGTCGAGGTAGCGGGTCAGCTCGTCCAGCGCCTGGGTGTGGCGATCACTCTCCTGCCGGATATCCAGTTTGACCAGGCTCGTCCCGAAGCAGTACACACGACGGATGACATCGAGCAGGTCACGCTCGGCGATCAGCTGCATCCCGCAGGCAAGCATCGAGCGGTAGCAGGCCAACAGCGGCTCCAGCAATTGTTCGGGGCCCGTCAAAATACCCGACTCGTCCAGTGGCACGGCATCGCCGTCTTCAAGCTGATCGAGGCGGCGCTTGATGCGCTCCAGCGTGCGACGAATCATGGCGCGCACCGGCTTGAGCAATGCCCGGTATGGTTCGCGTGCGCCGCCGGTCAGTTCGCTGACCTCGTCAGAGCAGCGCGACATGGACAGCTCGTCAATCAGGTGGGTGATATCGCGCTGGTACAGTGAGGCGGCCTGCCAGCGCGCCAGCAGCAACACTTCCTCGGTTACCGCGGCGGTCACGTTCGGATTGCCGTCGCGGTCCCCGCCCATCCAGAAGGTAAAACGCACGGGGGCGGCGTCGAGTGCCAGGCCCGGCAGCTCGTGCGCGCCCAGAGTGGCGTCGAGCTTGCGCAGGAAACGTGGCACCGCGTCCCACAACGAATCCTCGACCACCGCGAAGCCCCACTTCGCCTCGTCTACCGGCGTCGGCCGCTCCTTGCGAAAATCCATGCCGTACCAGATCTGCGCAACGAGATCGCGCAGGCGCTGGTCCAGCGATTCAAGCTCCTGCGCCGTGCGCCCCGACAACTCGAGTTCATCGAGACAGGCACCGATCTCGCGGTGTTTGTGAATCAGTGTACGCCGCGTAATTTCGGTGGGATGCGCAGTCAACACCAGGTCGATGCGCAGCGCCTTCACGGCCGCGGCGATATCCTGCTGCGCAACACCCTCCCCCTGCAACTGCGCCAGACAGGCATTGAGCGTCGTGGTCGCGGCGAACACCGACTCCATCTCGCGCGATACGTAGTGTCGCTCCTCGGCGATGTTGGCCAGGTTCAGGAACTGACTGAAGGCACGCGCCACCGGCACCAACTCCTCGTCCGGCAGGGCGTTGACCCGTTCGAGCAACTGGTCACGCGCTTCGGGAACGCCCTCGCGCGCGTCCCGCGACAGCAAGCGCACGCGCTCGATAAACGCCAGTTGGTCCTCGCCATCGGCTTCGGCAATCACCTCGCCGAGAATGCGCCCGAGGTAACTGACGTTGCGGCGCAGGCTCGCGTACTGCTCGGCAGCTTCGGCCATCGTCTACCAGCGCCCGATGCAGTCGATCAGGTCACAGACGCGACTGGAGTAGCCCCACTCGTTGTCGTACCAGTTGAGCACCCGCAGGTATTGCCCGCCGCCGGTGACCGCGGTAAACCCGGCGTCGTAAATCGAGGAGTGGGAGTTGCCGATGATGTCGGAGGACACGATGGGCGTGCGGCTGTACTCCAGGATGTTGCTCAATGGACCCAGCGCTGCCTGTCGAACCACCTCGTTAACATTTTCCACCGACACCGCCTTGCCCAGGTGCACAAACAGGTCGACGACGGAGCCGTCAGGTACCGGCACGCGCGAGGCCATGCCGTGCAGCCTGCCCTTGAGGCGTG
This sequence comes from uncultured Halioglobus sp., assembly GCA_964351485.1. Lineage (GTDB taxonomy): Bacteria > Pseudomonadota > Gammaproteobacteria > Pseudomonadales > Halieaceae > Marimicrobium. Next base: position 521 of record CAYGOX010000282.1, on the reverse strand, counting down.
GCAGCACCTCGCCGACGGCCTTGGCCGCACCGGTGGAGGTGGGAATGATGTTCTCGGCCGCCGCGCGGCTGCGCCGCCAGTCCGAGTGCGGGACATCCGCCAGCCGCTGGTCGTTGGTGTAGGCGTGCACCGTGTTGATCACGCCCTCCTCGATACCGAACGCCTCGTCGAGCACGTGCGCCATCGGCGCCAGGCAGTTCGTGGTGCAACTGGCATTGGAAATAATACGGTGCTCGGGTTTGAGCCCCGCGTCATTGACGCCCAGCACCACCGTGTAATCGATCGCGTCCTTGGACGGCACGGTGAGAATGACGCGCTTTGCGCCGGCGGCCAGGTGCTGCTCGAGCTGCGCGCGCGTGCGAAAAACACCGGTGGACTCGACGACGACGTCGATACCCATCTCCTCCCACGGCAAATCGGCAGGATTGCGCTCGCTCAGCAGCTTGACCCGGCCCTTGGGCGTGACGAAGTGATCGTCCTCCAGTGCCAGTTGCTTGCCAAACGGCCCCATGACGGTGTCG
>CAYGOX010000281.1:0-5100 GCA_964351485.1 uncultured Halioglobus sp. | reverse complement strand
GCGCCTCCGGGTCGTCGGCGCTGTACCTGGCCCGCCAGGCCATTCAATCGGGGCAAGCCGAGATCGCCCTCGCGTTCGGCTTCGAACAGATGCGCTCCGGCGCCCTCACCAGCAACTGGGACGACCGCACCACACCGGCGCGGGAAACGTTTGAGGCGCTGATGCAGGCCCGGCCGATCGAGGATTTCAACGCTCCGGGCGCCGCGATCATGTTCGGCTCCGCCGGCGCCGAGTACATGGAGGCGTACGGCGCCAGCGCCGAGTTGTTCGGCAAGGTGGCGGTCAAGAGCCGGCGCCACGCCGCCAACAACCCCCACGCCCTGTTTACCGATCCTTTGGACCTGGAGGCAGTCATGGCGTCGCCGGTCGTGTTCGGCGGCTTCCTGACGCGCCTGATGTGCTGCCCGCCCACCTGCGGGGCGGCCGCCGCTGTCCTGGTCAGCGAATCGTATGCGCGACGACACGGCTGCCGGGCCGACGTGCGCATCGCCGGCCAGGGTATGGCCAGCGACACCAAAGTGATCTACGACAGCGCGCGCGACGTGGTCGGTCGCGACAACACCGTGCGCGCCGCGCGCATCGCCTGCGAGCAGGCCGGCATCGGGGCGCAGGAGGTCGACGTGGTGGAACTACACGACTGCTTTACGCCCAACGAGGTGTTGACTTACGAGGCGCTCGGCCTGTGCGGCGAGGGTGAGGCGACGAAATTCGTCGAGGACGGCGACAATACCTACGGCGGTCGCGTGGTGGTCAATCCCTCAGGCGGATTGATGTCCAAGGGGCACCCGATCGGCGCCACCGGCCTGGCCCAGTGCTATGAACTGGTCAGCCAGCTGCGCGGCAATGCCGGAAAACGGCAGGTCGAGGGCGCACGCGTGGCACTACAACACAATATCGGTGTGCCCGGTGGCGCGGTGGTGACCGTCTACCAGCAGGCCTGAGCAGACACTCAAGGCTGATCTATACGCTCAAGGCTGATCTATACGCTCAAGGCTGCTCAGACAGCCGCGCGACACAGCGCAACACCTCGGCCTGGTAACGCTTGCCGCGCTCGTTCAGGAAATCGAGCGAATGCAGCGACGTGGGGACAAACGCGAAGCCGACCTGTTCTTTCGGGTGCCACTGGAAAATCGAGCCACCGAAACCCATCCACCCGAAGAATCCCTCGCGCCCGGTGTTGAAATCGCGCTCCAGTGCCGACGCATCACGCGTGCAGCGCGTGAAGTGGTCGACGCCACCCTGGGTAAAGCGCGTAACCATCATCGAGCCCATGGATGCGGGGAGCGGCTGTGCATGCATCGCCTCCCACGCGTCACTGCCCAGGTACTGCCGTCCCTCGAACTGACCGCCCGCAGCCAGCATCGCCGCCAGTTTGGCCAGGCCACGCGCCGAGCAGTTGGCGTTGGCCGAGGGCGTTTCTCCACTGGCGAAGGCAGGATCGTTGAAAAAACCCAGGTCGGTGGCCCCGGCGATCGGAGGCGGCGGACGGTGTTTGCGACCGCGCATGACCGCGGGCAACAGCGCCATCAGCCGGCGCCCCAACTGCAGCACGTTGTGCACGATGCGTCGGCCGAAGAGTTTCGGCACCAGGCTCTGCGCAAACTGGTAACCCAGGCCCAGGGGACGAACACGGCGCACGCGCGGCATTTCCTCGTCTCTCACACCGATCACCACGTCGGCCTCCAGCGGGCCGCTGATCTCTTCGCGCAGATACTCCCCCACGGTGCGCGCACCCGGATCGACCCGGCGAAACAATTCGTTCACGATCCAACCGCGCGTAAGTGCGTGGTATTCGCGCCGGCCGCCCGCGGCCCCGTCATAGTTCAGGGCGTGACGCTCAATAACGCGACCCACCGCGTTTTGCCGGATGTTCTGCGCCAGCAGGTCCGACATCGGCAGCGAGGTGTCGAAGTTGGCCAGACCGGCCTCGTGCCGCATGAGATCGGCCACCGTGATGGCGCCCTTGTCATTGGCGCCGAACTCGGGCCAGTGCGCGGCAATCGTGTCGTCGTAGCGTAGTAGACCGCGATCGACCAGCGACGCGATCGCAATAGCCTCCAGGCTTTTACCGCTACTGAATACGTTGACCAGCGAATCGGCGGAGAAATCGGCGTCGCCGGTAACGTCGGCCCACAGGTCGACCACGCGTTCACCGCGGTGATACACGCAGAGCTGCGCCTGGCGTTCGGCCATGACTTTCATCTGCTGTTCAAACAGCTGCCGGACGGATTCGAAACCGGGGGCGACAGTACCCCGAATATGGATGGCTGCTCGGCTCATTGGCGCACTCGTCCTGTCTCCTGCTGGCGCGCGCCAGTATGCGCCAAAGCCAGCCAAATTTCCTCCTCCTGCTATCAGCCACCCCCACCGCCTGGCGCCGGTTGCACCACGCGACCGTTCCGGCTCACACTGTCGTACCGTACATGCCCGACACCGGAGAAGAAGATTGTGAGCATCCGCGAAATTCAGCGACGTATTCCCGTCGGCGATGACGGAGTCCATCTCGCCGGGGGGCAGCTCGCCGTCACGCTGTTCCTGCCGCCGGACACGCAATCGCCGGGTAACACGGTCCTGTTCTTCTTCCCCGGCGGCGGCTACAACCGCCACTACTTCGACCTGCAGCCGGACGGCTTCGAGGGCTACAGCCAGTGCCGGTATCACGCGGCGCAGGGCCATGTGTGCGTCGCCATCGATCACCCCGGTGTCGGCGACAGCAGTCCGGTTTCTCCCGGTGACCACGCGGCGAAAGCACCGCCATCGCTGGCAACGCTCGCCCGGTTTAACGACACGGTGGTAAAGGCCCTGCTCGCTGAACTTGCCGCCGGCACCTGCGCGCCCGACCTGGCGCCGCTGCCCGCGCCGGTTGCCATCGGCGTGGGCCAGTCGATGGGTGGACACATCGTCGCGATTGCCCAGGCCAACCATGCCACGTTCGACGGCATCGCCCTGCTCGGCTCGAGTTTTACCCGCACGCGCCTGGCGCTGCGGCCCGGCGCACGTCCAGCGTTTCGATCGCTGCCGCTCGAGCAGCAGATCGCGCTCGACATGGGCAGTGCCGACATGGCCGCCGCATTTCACACGAGCGACCACACGCAGGCGCTGGTCGAGCGCGATACCGATCCGGACACACCCGCGCCCTGGCACTCGGTGACGGTACCGGCAGCGGCGGCAGACCTCATGCAACCGGCAATGCTGGCGCGCGAGGCCGCCGCTGTGCACGTGCCGGTGCTACTGGTGTACGGTGAGGTGGACGTGACTGCCGAACCGCTGGACGATGTTCGCGCCTTTACCGGCACCGCGGACATCGCACTGCTGCTGGTACGGCGCATGGGCCACATGCACAACTTTTCGCCCGCGCGCGGTGAGGTCTGGCGGCGCATCGAGCAGTTCGCCGATGCGGTTGCGGCGGCGCGTGAACACGCCTAGCGCGGCGAGGTCCGCGGTGGTGAGCGCAGCTTGTCCAGCTCCCACTCACGGGTCATCAGCGCAAGAAAGCCACTGACACGAGGCGGAATAAAACGCGTTTCCGGGTAGAGCGCCCACACCTGTATTTCGTGCCGGTTCCAGTCCGGCAGCACTTCGCACAGCGCACCCTGCGCAAGCAATTCGCCCACCGCAAAGTCCGGCAGGCTGGCGATACCCAGGCCGTTGACGGCAGCGCTGCGCAACGCGTGGCTGTTGTCGGAGCGCCAGCGCCCCCTGACACGGAGCCGCTTTTCCTGGCGGCCGTTGTTCAGTACCCAGTGCGCCTCTGACGACACCAGGCACTGGTGCTGTGCCAGGTCCGCCGGTTTCGCGGGCGTGCCCGCTTTCTCAAGGTACGCCGGGCTGGCCACCAGGCGCCGGTGGAACGACGCGAGGTGCCGACCACCCAGCGACGAATCCGGCGGCGTTCCCTCGCTGATTGACAGGTCGTAGCCATCGGCCACGATATCGACCGGCGCATCGGTAAAATCGAGCTGCACCTCCAGGTCGGGATTCATCTGCATGTAATGGGCCAGCAGGGGCACCAGAAACTGCTCCTGGAAACCGCCCGCCAGATTCAGGCGCAGGACACCGCGCACCTCGCCCGTGCCGCTGCCGATACTGTCCTCGGCGGCCTGCAGGTTGTCGCGGGCCTCGGCGGCCAGGCTCGAGAACCGCCTTCCCTCATCGGTAAGGGTGACCCGCCGCGTGGTGCGGTACAGCAGCCGGGTGCCGAGCCGGTCCTCCAGCTTCGCAACCCGCTTGCTCACCTGCGAGTTAGACAGGCCCAGGCGGTCGGCGGCGCGGCTGAAGCTGTTGCACTCGGCCACCGCGAGAAATTCATCAATGCCATCCCAACGCATAATTATTTCTAAATTGGAAATAATAATTTTGCTGATGCTAGCTTAATCACCCGCACCCAACAAGATAGCCTGTACGCTTTACGCACCCGACCCGCAGGGAGACTCCACCATGTACGACACAATCATTCGCGGCGGCCGCATTGTCGACGGCACCGGCGCACCGGCTTTCATCGGCGATATCGCTATACAGGACGGCAAGATCGCCGCCGTTGGCGAGGTCGATGGCACAGCACACCAGGAAATCGACGCCGCCGGCCTGATGGTCGCACCCGGCTGGGTTGACGCGCACAGCCACATGGATGGTCAGGCGACCTGGGATCCCATCTGCAGCCCCGCGCTCAACCACGGCATCACCACCCTGGTGATGGGCAACTGCGGTGTCGGCTTCGCGCCCTGTCTGCCCACTGAGAAGGCTCACCGCGAACTGATCGAGGTGATGGAAGATGTCGAGGACATCCCCGGCTCGGCGCTCGACGAGGGCATTACCTGGTCCTGGGAGAGTTTCCCTGAATACCTCGACACCCTCGAGGCCATGCCACGCGCCGTCGACGTCGCGGCGCAGCTGCCGCACTGCGCACTGCGCGTGTACGTGATGGGTGATCGCGGCGTCCAGAACGAGGAAGCTACACCCGAAGATATCGCGCGCATGGCCGAACTCACCAAGGAAGCGATTGCCGCCGGTGCGATCGGCTTTTCCACCTCGCGTACCGAACTGCACATGACGCGTCACGGCGAGGTTATGCCCGGCACCTACAGCGCCGAAGACGAACTG
>CAYGOX010000280.1:3689-5104 GCA_964351485.1 uncultured Halioglobus sp. | reverse complement strand
CGACCGCATTTGCGGATGTCGGCTTCGACATCGACCTGTCTCCCATGTTCTCCACTCCGGAAGAGGTGGCGCGCCAGGCCATTGAGAACGACGTTCACGTGGTGGGCGCCTCGTCACTGGCCGCCGGACACAAGACCCTGATTCCCGAACTCATCGACGAACTGCGCAAGCAGGGTGCCGATGACATCGTGGTGATCGCGGGCGGGGTGATTCCCAAGCAGGACTACGAAGCCCTGTACGCCGCTGGCGTAAAGTGCGTCTTCGGTCCCGGCAGCGCGATTCCCGAGTGTGCCCGGGAGGTCCTCGACGCCGTGAGCGAGGCGCAGGGCTGACGGGGGCACCCGTGGCTGTCTTTGACCTGGAGAAACTGCTGTCCGGCGAGCGCCGCGCGCTCGCCAAGTCCATCACCCTGGTGGAGAGTCGCCTTGCGGCCCACCAGGCGCAGGCCCAGGATATTCTTGAGCAGGTGCTGCCCCACAGCGGGAAAAGCATTCGCATCGGCATCACCGGCGTGCCCGGGGTCGGCAAATCCACATTTATCGAAGCCTTTGGCCTGTACCTGATCGAGCAGGGCAAACGCGTCGCCGTGCTCGCGGTCGACCCGAGTTCGCCGGTGGCCGGTGGCTCTATCCTCGGTGACAAAACCCGCATGGAAGAACTCTCGCGTCGCGAAGAGGCGTTTATCCGGCCGTCGCCCTCCGAGGGTGCGCTGGGCGGGGTAGCGCAGAAAACGCGCGAGACCATGTTGCTGTGCGAGGCGGCAGGCTACGACGTCATACTCGTTGAAACCGTTGGGGTGGGGCAGTCCGAGTTCCAGGTCGCCGGGATGGTCGATTTCTTCATGGTGCTGATGCTGCCGGGGGGCGGCGATGAACTGCAGGGTATCAAGAAGGGCATCATGGAACTGGCGGACGCACTGGTGATCAACAAGGCGGACGGCGAAAGCGAAACCCTCGCGACCATGACGCAGCGCCAGTATACCAGCGCAATGAACCTGCTGCGTCACAACACGTTCTGGACGCCCCGCGTGATGACCTGTTCGGCGCTCAAGGCGATCAACATCGACGCGGTGTGGGGCATGATCCTCGACTACCACAGTCAGGCGCAGGCCGAGGGCAGCTTCACCACCCGCCGGTCAAAGCAGAATCGCGACTGGATGCATCAGCTGGTCGATGAAATGCTGCGCCAGAGCCTGGCCCGTAACCGCGCGGTGCAGGACGCACTCCCGGAGCTGGAAGCGGCCGTTCAGGACGCCCGCATGACACCCTATACCGCGGCCCGGACAATTTACGAGCTGCTCCAGCAGTGAGGTTCTACCCGCTGGAAAAGCTCATTAACCTGCACGATCACTACGTGCGCCAGTTCAAGATCGACGCTCACCAGCTGCTGTTGGTGCAGCGCGCCGGGGAGTGTTT
>CAYGOX010000280.1:0-3679 GCA_964351485.1 uncultured Halioglobus sp. | reverse complement strand
CTGGTCGAAGCCAACTGCCCGGACCGCGACAACCCCCTCGATACCGCCTCAATCTCCGATGGCACGATCACCTGCCCACTGCACGGCTACCGCTTCTCTTTGCGCGATGGCAGGCTCCTGCACGCCTCGGAAGAGCCGTGCCGGGGATTGCGTACCTTCGAACTCGTGTACGAGGGCAACGAGGTGGGCGTGATGCTGGACGACTAGCGTCCGGTCTCAAAAACCATAGAGCGCGGCGTAGTCGGGATCCTTCTCGGCGATCATCCGCGCGGTATCGACCATCACCTTGCACTGCTTCCACGATGCGTCATCCTGCATCTTGCCGTCGACCATCACCGCACCGCTGCCGTCGGGCAGGGCCTCGAGGACGCGCCGCGCCCAGGCGACCTCGTCCGCGGGCGGGCTGAACACGTTCTTGGCGATTTCGATCTGGCTCGGGTGCAGTGACCAGGCGCCTACGCAGCCCATGAGAAAGGCGTTGCGGAACTGGTCTTCGCAGCCAACCGGATCGTCGATGGCGCCGAAGGGGCCATAAAACGGCAGGGCGCCCACGGCTACGCAGGCATCGACCATGCGGCCCAGCGTGTAGTGCCATAGATCCTGCGCGTGCGTCGGGCGCGGTGCCTCGGGATTGTCGGCATCGGGATCGTCACGCACGACGTAGCCGGGGTGGCCACCGCCGATACGCGTGGTTTTCATGCGCCGCGAGGCAGCCAGGTCCGCGGGGCCGAGGCTCATGCCCTGGATGCGCGGGCTGGCGTTGGCAATCTCTTCGACGTTGGCGACGCCCAGTGCGGTTTCGAGCAGGCAGTGGAGCTGGATGGGGCGGCTCAGCTGCGCCTTCGCTTCCAGTTGCGCCAGCAGTTGGTCCACGTAATGGATATCCCAGGCCCCCTGGATCTTCGGCAGCATGATGACGTCGACCTTGTCGCCCGCCTCGGTGACGATGCGGGTAATGTCATCGAGAAACCACGGGCTGTCCAGACTGTTGATACGGGTCCAGAGCTGGGTATCGCCGAAGTCGTTTTCGTTCGCAATCTGGATAAACCCCTCGCGCGCCGCGACCTTGTTGTCGATCGCGACCGCGTCCTCGAGGTTGCCCAGCAGGATATCCACGCGTTTGGCGATTCCCGGCGCCTTTTCCACCATCTTGGGGTTGCTCGGGTCGAAAAAGTGAATCATGCGCGAGGGGCGCACGGGAATCTCGCGCAGCGGTTCGGGAGCGCCGAGGGCCAGGGGTTTAAAAAAATCTTTGGGACTACGCATGGGTTTCTCCTGGTGTTGGGCACAACTCGTCGTGCGTTATCGATTGTCCTGCAAAATACGCTCTCGCAAAACCTGGTACGCAGTGTAGAGGTCTGGCGAGGCGTTGTGTAACTGCGCCTGCACTGCGGCGGCGCCGCCGAGACGCTCGAGGCCGTACTGTCCGAACTCACGCGCCACGCGACTGAGCAGCCACTGGGCCTGGTAGCCGCGCCGGCGTTGCTCCAGTGAGCCTGCCTGCACCAGCGCCGTGTGGCGTTCCTCTATGCTCTGCGCCAGTTCCGCCACGCCGGTACCGCGCGTGGCGCTGGTCGCGAGCAGCCTGACCTCCCAGTCGCCGTCGGGGTGGTCGCGGTGAATCGCTGATTCCAGCTCGGAGAGTGTCCGGCTGGCCAGGTCGCCGAGGTCGGCCTTGTTGACGATCACGATATGCGGAATTTCCATCACGCCGGCCTTGATGAACTGGATACTGTCCCCGGAACCCGGTTGCGCGACAAAACAGGTGGTGTCGCAGAGGCTGGCGATATCCACCTCCCGCTGACCGACACCCACGGTTTCAATGATGACCACATCGCAGGCGGCCATCATGACCAGGCTCATGGGCAGGACCTGTTCGCTGACGCCGCCGAATTCTCCGCGGCTGGACAGAGAGCGGATAAACACGCCCTCGTCGTCTTCGGCCACCTGCATCCGCAGGCGGTCGCCCAGCAGAGCGCCGCCGCTGATCGGGCTGGACGGGTCGACCGCTAACACCCCTACGTTCAGGCCTTCGCTGCGCCAGTGGCGGATGAGGGCGGCGGTCAATGAGGATTTGCCGACCCCGGGCGGGCCGGTCATACCGACCAGCCGTGATGACGCCGCTGTGCAAAGTCTTGCAAGCTCGCCCAGCAGCGCAGAGGCGTCAGCCCTGGCAGTCGGACGGCTGTCGTCGAGCAGGTTCAGGGCGCGGGCCAGGGCGCTGCGGTCGCGTGCGATAATCGCCTGCGCCAACGCCGTCGGGTCGGACGCTGCCATCGCGCGTCAGCCCAGGCCGTTGGCCTGGCGGATCACCTCAACCATGTTGTCCATGATCGCGTTCATATCCACATCCTTGGGCGTGTAGACGGCCTTGACGCCCGAGGCCAGCAGCGCCGCTGCATCGTCGTCCGGGATAATGCCGCCGAGCACCACGGGAATGTTATCGATACCCAGCGCGGCGAGTTCTTTCTGGATATCCTCCATCAGTTCGAGGTGGCTACCCGACAACACCGACAGACCAATCAGGTGCACGCCTTCTTCCTGCGCGGCGCGCGCGATCTGGGCGGGGGTCAGGCGGATACCTTCGTAGACAATTTCGAAACCGGCATCGCGACCCTTGACTGCAATTTGTTCTGCGCCGTTGCTGTGGCCATCCAGGCCGGGTTTGCCGATCAATAAGCGCAGTGGGCGTCCCAGGGCCTCGCCGGTGGCTTTGACCTTGTCGCGTACAGCCGCAAGGGCCTCGGAATCGCCGGTAGCGCTGCCGCTCACATCGACGCCGGTCGGTGCGCGATACTCACCGAACACCTCGCGCAGTGTCGCGGCCCACTCGCCGGTGGTAACGCCTGCGCGCGCACATTCAATAGAGGCGGGCATGATGTTGTCCCCGCTGCGTGCGGCGGCGTCCAGTGCGGCCAGACCGCGCTCGACCGCGGCGGCGTCGCGTTGCTCGCGAAACGCCTGCAACGCGGCGATCTGTTCCTGCTCGGCGCGCGCATCGACTTTCATGATGCCGGCATCGGCGCCTGCGGTGAGGGGGGATTCTGCCGTCTGGGTAAAACAGTTCACGCCGACAATTTTCAGGTCGCCACTTTCGATACTGCGCAGACGGTCGGTGTGACTGCGCACGAGTTCGCGTTTGACGTAGCCGCTTTCCACGCAGGCGACCATACCGCCGTTCTCCTCGATCACGGCCATTTCCTGGCGCGCGCCGGCAATCAGTTCGTTGACCTTGGCCTCGATCACCGGTGAGCCGTCGAACAGGTCGCCGTACTCCAAAAGGTCGGTCTCCAGCGCGAGCACCTGCTGCATACGCAGTGCCCACTGCTGGTCCCACGGTCGCGGCAGGCCCAGCGCCTCGTTCCAGGCCGGGAGCTGCACAGCGCGCGCACGCGCATTTTTGGACAGGGTGACGGCGAGCATCTCGAGGACGATACGCTGTACGTTGTTTTCGGGCTGCGACTCGGTCAGTCCGAGCGAGTTGACCTGTACACCGTATCGGAAACGCCGCTTCTTGGCGTCTTCCACGCCGTAGCGTTCACTGGCAATCTCGTCCCACATCTGGCCGAACGCGCGCAGCTTGCAGGTTTCCTCGACGAAGCGAATGCCCGCGTTGACGAAGAACGATATGCGCCCGACGACATCGGCGAACCGCTCGGGAGGCATTTGCCCGGATGCC
>CAYGOX010000279.1:2004-5110 GCA_964351485.1 uncultured Halioglobus sp. | reverse complement strand
CGCGATAGTGGAGGTTTTTGACCCCCCGGGGCGCAAAATGTTCGCTGGGCGATACATTGGGGCGTACCCGGGCTATTTCAAGGGCCGGACGCGGGCGCTCACCACAGGCTTCCTGCCGGGTGAGTCGGGGCGTGATTTGCTCAAAAAACCGTCAATCTGGGCGTGTCAGTCCGGATCTCCGGGCTTGTCCCTGGGCGCGGTTCGCCGGGCGTCCCGATGCTGCTTTTCCCGCAGCAAGTCCCTGAGTCGTTGCTTCTCGACTTCGCTCAGATCAGCGTAGTTCGTGTGTTTGATTTTGTCGACCTGCTCGGCCAACTTTGATTTGTGCGGGAGGTCGCGGGACAGGGTTTCCATGATATCGGTGAACTGGTGCGCGATGCCCTCGGTGGGAATCAGGCGCTCCTGCCCCGCCAGGTGGTTGAGCAGCCGGCCGTGCTCGGTGCCATACCAGTGGCCGAGCAACATGGCGGTGCTCGAATCGGGTCGGCGCTGAAGCAGTTCGAGGACTTCGCGCAGCAGGTCGACATCCTGGGCCTGGACCCCGGCCAGCGCGCGCGGATCGGCATTGCGCGCGATATCGGGCCGGTGCAGCAGCAGTGCGATGGCCTTCTGGGCAAGGTTCGAATAGCCCGCCGTCAGCGGTTTCTTTACCGGCAGGTCCGGTGGCTCCGCTGCGGGCTCGTAGCCGTAGTCCTCGAACCCGTCATCGGGCGCCGGCGGCGGGGCGTCGTCGTACACAGGTGGTTCGGGCTCTGGCGCGGGCGGCGGTGGAGCGTGCAACTGCATCAGGCTGGACAGTTCCAGCCCCGTGCGCTGGGCCAGGGCCTGGAACAGGAGCTGCCGGTAGACGCCTTCGGGGAGCTGCCTGATGTAGGGCAGCGCCAGTTTGCTCATGCGCGCCCGGCCGTCGAGGCTGTTGGTGTCCAGGCCCTCACTGACGCGCTGGAACAGGAAATCCTCCAGCGGCATCGCTTCGCGCAGCAGCGCCTCAAAGCCTTCGCTGCCACCACTGCGCACGGCGTCGTCCGGGTCCAGCCCCTCGGGCAGAAAGAGGAATCGGGCCTGGCGGCCGTCTTCCATGCTCGGCAGGGCGGCTTCCAGCGCGCGAAACGCCGCTTTGCGACCGGCCTCGTCGCCGTCGAAACAGAACAGGACGGTCGGGCACAGCCGGAAAATGCGCTCCAGGTGTGCCTCGCTGGTGGCGGTCCCCAGGGTCGCGCTGGCCTGCGTGATGCCGTGTTGCGCCAGCGCAATGACATCCATGTAACCCTCGACCACGAGCACCCGGTCCAGGTTGCGGTTGGCCTGGCGCGCCTCGTAGAGGCCGTACAACTCCCGACCCTTGTGGAAAATGGCAGTTTCGGGCGAGTTCAGGTACTTGGGCTTGTCGTCGCCGAGCACGCGCCCGCCGAATGCGATCACTCGTCCGCGACGATCGCGGATGGGGAACATGACACGGTCTCGGAAGCGGTCGTAGACCCGCCCTTTCTCGTTTTCGACCAGCATGCCGACCTGGATCAGCAGTTTGCGCTGCACCTCGTCCTCGCCCAGCGCCTGCAGCAGGTTGTCCCAGCCCGGCGGGGCATAGCCCAGCTGGTAGCGCTTGGCGATTTCGCCGGTGAGGCCGCGCCCCTTCAGGTAGTTCACAGCGCGCTGGGCCTGGGGGTGCTGGCGCAGCTGTTGCTGGTAATAACCAGAGACCTTTTCCATCAGGTCGTACATCGGTTTGTGCGTGGCCTCGGCGGGCGCGGCGGTATTGCCGCGTCGGTCGGCTTCGCGCGGGACTTCCAGCCCCTGGGTGGCGGCGAGATTTTCCACCGCCTGGACGAACTCCTGGTTCTCATACTCCATCACGAAAGTGAGGGCGTTGCCCCCGGCGCCACAGCCGAAACAGTAGTAGAACTGCTTGTCGGGGTTGACGCTGAAAGACGGCGTTTTCTCGTCGTGGAAGGGACAGCGGGCGGAGTAGTTCTTGCCCGTCTTTTTCAGTTTCACGCGCCGATCGATCACCTCGACGATATCGACGCGATCGAGCAGGTCATCCAGGAAGGCTTGGGGGATTCGTCCGGCCATGGAATATCAGGTCACCAGCGGGACCGGCTATTGAACCACGCTGCCTGCGAAATGTTTAGTCGCTGTGGAGCGGATGGGTGCCGGGGGCCGGTCAGCCCGTCAGTCGGGCCTTGACCTTCTGGCTGACAGCGCCCATATCGGCACGCCCGGCCAGTTCCGGCTTCAGCTTGCCCATCACGGCGCCCATGGCGGCCATGCCCGAGGCGTCGCTGGCGGCGATCGCCGCGTCGATCAGGGCGTCGAGCTCGGCGTCGTCGAGCGGCGCGGGGAGGAATTCGGAAATCACCTCAATTTCGGCGTTTTCCTGGGCGGCGAGTTCTTCGCGCCCGGCATCGGAGTACTGGGCCGCGGAATCGCGGCGCTGCTTGACCATCTTGTCGAGCACGGCAAGTGCCCGGGCGTCATCAACTTCGATACGCTCGTCCACTTCGATGCGTTTGAATTCGGCCTGGATCAGCCGGATGGTCGCAAGGCGTTCCTTGTCCTTGGCTTTCATGGCGGCCTTCATGGCCGCTTTTATCGTCTGGGTAAGGGGCTCTGAACTCATGGTGTGCCCTGGCTGACCCGCGCCTAGTACAGGCGGACGCGCTTGCGGTTTTCGCGGGACAGCTTTTTCAGGTGACGCTTGACCGCAGCTGCGCCAGCGCGCTTGCGGACGGTGGTGGGCTTTTCGTAGTGCTCGCGCTTGCGGACTTCGGCGTTTTCTTTGACCTTGATATGGGGCACTGTGTCATTACCTCAATGCGTTACAGTCGTATGTATATGGTTTTCGGGCCGTCAACGGCGCAGGGAAACCACGAGGGCGCGCATTCTATCCCTATTGGCGCGGCATTGCAAAACGTGGCCGGGCGGTAATTTTGCGGTCCAGCTGGCTGGTTTTGGAGCGTAACTGCGGCGTATTATGCCCGCTGTTTATTACTGGGTGCCGACAATGCTGGTCCTGGGGCTGGAAACATCGTGTGATGAAACCGGTGTGGCGCTCTACGATACCGAGCGCGGCCTGCTGGCGCATGCCCTGTTCAGCCAGGTCGAT
>CAYGOX010000279.1:0-1994 GCA_964351485.1 uncultured Halioglobus sp. | reverse complement strand
CAAAACCCTGCCCCTGCTCGACCAGGTGATCCGCGAGGCCGGCTGCCAGCCCGGGGATATCGAGGCCATCGCCTATACGGCCGGACCGGGCCTGGTCGGCGCCCTTATGGTGGGTGCGACCCTGGCCCGGGCCCTGGCGTTTGCCTGGCAGATCCCGGCGCTGGGCGTGCACCACATGGAGGGCCACCTGCTCGCCCCGATGCTGGAGGATGAGGCCCCGGCGTTCCCCTTTGTCGCCCTGCTGGTGTCGGGCGGTCATACCCAGCTGGTGCGCGTCGATGGTATCGGTCGCTACCGCATGCTTGGCGAATCGCTCGATGATGCCGCCGGAGAGGCCTTCGACAAGGCGGCCAAGATGCTGGGCCTGCCTTATCCGGGCGGGCCGCATATCGCGCGGCTGGCGCAGGAGGGCGACCCGTCCCGATTTGATTTCCCGCGCCCGATGGTGAACCGGCCCGGACTGGATTTCAGTTTCAGCGGCCTCAAGACCTATACGCTCAATACCGTGGAGGCCTGCCGCCAGGATGGCGAGCTGTGCGAGCGCGACAAACAGGACATTGCCCGGGCCTTCGAGGAGGCCGTGGTGGCCACGCTGGTTATCAAGTGCCGCCGTGCCCTGCGCCAGGACGGCCTGAAGACACTTGTGATCGCCGGCGGTGTCAGCGCCAACACCAACCTGCGCAATACGCTGGAAACTGCGCTGGCAAAAGAGAAAGCGCGGGTTTTTTACCCGGCACCGGCTTTTTGCACCGACAATGGCGCTATGATTGCGTTCGCTGGTGCGCAGCGGTTGCGTGCGGGGCAGGTTGACGATGACAATGCGCAGGTGCGGCCGCGCTGGCCGATGGAAGAGTTGCCGCCGCTGGCAAATGACGGAGTGACCTGATGGACAGTGTGTATATACAGGGCCTGAGTGTGGAGACGATCATCGGTATCCACGAGTGGGAGCGCAACACGCGCCAGACGGTGGTCATTGACCTCGAGATGAGCGTCCAGGCGGACAAGGCGGCCGTGTCGGACTGGATCGGCTACGCCGTTGATTACTCGGCGGTGTCCGAGCGCGTGGTGGAATTCGTCGAGGCCAGCCACTACAAGTTGATCGAAACCCTGGCCCAGCAACTGGCCCGCATTATCATGCGTGAGTTCGGTGTGCCCTGGTTGCAGCTGCGGATTGCCAAGCCCGGCGCCGTGCCCAACGCCCGCGAGGTGGGCGTGGTCATCGAGCGCGGCGAGTTGCCCGGATGACGCCGGTCTTCCTCGGGCTGGGGAGCAATATCGCGCGGGAGCGCAATCTCGCTCTCGGGCTCGATGCGCTGCAGGCGCTGTTCGGTGAGCTGGTCCTGTCGCCGGTCTACGATTCACCGGCCGTCGGTTTTGACGGCGATCCTTTTCTCAACCTGGTCGTGAAAGTGCAGACCCGCCTCGCGCTCGGTGACATGGCGGGTCGCCTGCGCGAACTGGAGTTTGCATTCGGACGGCCGCGCAATGCCAAGCGCTACAGTGCGCGCCAACTCGATATCGATGTGCTGACTTACGGTGACCTGGTGGGTACCCACGAGGGTATCGAATTGCCGCGCGACGAGATTCTCGAGCAGGCATTTGTCCTGCGACCGCTGGCGGAACTTGCCCCGGATGCCATTCATCCCGGTTGCGGCAAGTCCTATGCGCAACTGTGGCAGGCCTTCGATGCGTCCGGAACGGGTTTGTCTGTTGTGGACTTTCGTTGGGACGCGCGCGCGGTCAACGCCACGGCGACGCGCTAGCGAAAGAGTTCGGGGTTGGCCTCGACCAGCCGGCGCATGAACAAACGCGCACCGGGCAGTGTCCAGTGCGTATTGTCCCAGATCGCCAGTGTCTTGTTGTTGATCAGAAAATCGCAGTGCGCCTGCCCGCACTGATACGCACGTTTCGAAACCACCACGACGTTTTCAAAACCATCCTGCTCAGCGAACTGGTCGCTCAACCGCTTGTAAAACACTGGGTCGCGGTCGACC
>CAYGOX010000278.1:1007-5126 GCA_964351485.1 uncultured Halioglobus sp. | reverse complement strand
ACAGAACTGCCGACCCAGTGCCCGACCATGGCCAACGTGCACCTGGATGCCACCGAGCACCAGGATCACGTGGTATTCCTGCACAACATCCAGGAGGGACCGGCCAACCGCAGTTTCGGCCTGCAGGTCGCCAAGCTGGCCGGCATCCCCCAGCCTGTGCTGGACGCGGCCGCCGACAAGCTCGCGCAACTGGAGAGCGGCCAACCACGCGAAAAGGCGATGCCTGCACCCGCGCCCCAGCCGGCACAGGATGACCTGTTTGGCGACACACGCCACGCGCAGCTGATCGAAACCCTCGAGGCGATCGACCCGGATGAGCTCAGCCCGCGCGATGCCCTGGCGGCCCTCTACCGACTCAAGGACGAGCTGGCCAAGGGGTGAACGGCGGGTGTGAACGCTCTCACAGACCGTTACAACAGGTCATTGATAACGCTTCATTTATTCGGGTTGCGCAGGTAAACTACCGCCCGTTAGTCAGGCAACACCCACCCCCACAGACGAGAAAAAGGCGGAACCAGGCATGACATTCGTTGTTGGCGAAGACTGTATCAAGTGCAAACACACAGACTGTGTTGAGGTCTGTCCGGTGGATTGCTTTTACGAGGGCCCGAACTTCCTCGTGATTCACCCCGACGAGTGTATTGACTGCGCCCTGTGCGAACCCGAATGCCCTGTCGATGCCATTTTCTCCGAGGACGAACTGCCCGAAGACCAGGCGGTCTTCCTGGAGCTGAACGCCGAACTGGCCGAGGTCTGGCCAAACATCACCGAGATGAAGCCCGCGCCGGCCGATGCAGAAGAGTGGGCCGGCAAGCCGAACAAGCTGGAACTGCTGGAGCGCTAGACGCCCTTCCCGCCCAACCCCAAGCCCTGGCCAACTGCCGGGGCTTTTTCGTTGTGCGGCGCTCACAGGCACCGCGCGATCAGCAGAATATCTGCTACACTCCCGCCCCATGACAGAGGGCAAACGATTCCTGGGTATGGACTGGCGAGTGGCGCTGGGCTTTGCGCTCACCGTCAGCTGGATCACCACCGGCTTGCTGTACCTGCTCAGGGTTGTCGGCTGGGATGCCTTCGTCCACCTGCCTACCGCCGATATCGGCAGTTTCCTCGAGGGCGCCTTCGCACCACTGGCCTTCCTGTGGCTGGTCATCGGCCATTTCATGCAGCAGAAGGAAATCACTGCCAACACCCGCGCCATCCAGATCCAGGAACAGAGCGCGCGCCGCCAGGAAATGCATGCCAGGCGGGAGAGCTACTTCAAGCTGCTCACACTGGTGCAGGCGCAACTGGGCGGCATCGCGGGCTGCCATTATTTTTCCGTCTGCGGTCCCACCGGAACGGAGGAAATCAGCGGCGACGAGTTCACCGAACAACGCGCGCTGTCCGCCTCCGGTGACAACGCCTGGTTTATCCGCAAGATGATCGGGCTGGCGGTGCGCGACATGAACAACCCCGAGTGGCTGCAGGAAGTGTTCTTCAGCACCGAAATCCGTGCGCGGCATTCCAACAACTACGTCAACACGTTCAAGAAACTGCTCAATGCCGCGCGGGCGGTCGACACCGACGACATGCTCGTCGATGCGCTCTACAGCGGTTCGGCCCACGGACTGCTGTACCGGATCATCATGCACACCAAGGGCGAAGGCGAGGTCGATCCAATCACCGGCACACCGGTGCAGCCATTCGCCATCAATACGGCCAACAGCAGCTTCGTCGCCGGGATCAAGTAGCCGGTATCAGGTAGCTGGTATCAGATAGCTTAGGCCGTGTGATTCTCGTACAGCTCGATCACCAGCGGGTCGCCGCTGCGTTCGAGGTAGGCCACGGCGGAGCCCTCCCCAAACCGCTTGCGCCAGATGGGCTGGTAGTTAAGAACGGCTGCGCGCTCCACGGCAGTCTCCATGTGCGCCACGTCGAAACGCAGGTGGTGCATGCCCTCACGGCCGGCGTCGATGAATTCCTTGTGCGGACATCCGCCGTGACACCACTGGATGAGTTCGATCTCGACCGAACCGCTGTGGCCGAAGGCCAGACGCAATTCGCACACTTCCTGCTGGCCCCGGTAGTCGTATTCCATCGGGCCCGGTTCCATGAGTGTAAAGGGGCCGAACATCGGCTCGTACAGCGCGATTGAGGCCTCGAGGTCGCGCACGACAAAGCCCACCTGGTCAAGGCGGGTCAGTCCGAGTTGTTGTTGGAGTTCAGTAACCATGCGATAGCGTCCGTTGCACGATGGTGAAGGTGCATCGACTGAAGTGTCGACAATCAGGGTTTGGCTTAACTAAAGAGGGAATCGCCCGAGAGCCCCTGGTTTTCCATGATGGAGCGGAGACGTTTCAGCGCCTCGACCTGGATCTGGCGAACCCGCTCCCGGGTCAGGCCGATTTCGCGACCCACTTCCTCGAGCGTGCTGCTTTCGTAGCCGCGCAGCCCAAAGCGGCGTGAAACCACCTCGCGCTGCGTGTCCGACAATTCCTCCAGCCACTCGCCGATATGGTCCTTGATATCGGTTTCCTGGAGGAGTTGGGAAGGGTCACACTCGCGGGTATCGGCAACCGTATCGACCACCGAACGATCGGAGTCCGGGCCGACCGGGACATCCATCGACGTCACCCGTTCGTTGAGCTTGAGCATGCGTTTGACGTCCGCCGCGGGCTTGTCGAGCATCTGGGCGATCTCTTCCGCAGTCGGCTCGTGATCCAGCTTCTGCGTGAGCTCGCGCGCCGCTCGCAGGTAGACATTGAGTTCCTTGACCACATGGATGGGCAGGCGGATCGTGCGCGTCTGGTTCATGATCGCGCGCTCGATCGTCTGGCGGATCCACCAGGTCGCGTAGGTCGAAAAGCGGAAACCGCGCTCCGGATCGAACTTCTCCACGGCCCGGATCAGGCCCAGATTGCCCTCCTCGATCAGGTCCAGCAGCGTGAGCCCGCGGTTGATATAACGCCGCGAAATTTTGACCACCAGGCGCAGGTTGCTCTCGATCATGCGCTTGCGACCGGCTTCGTCGCCGCTCAGGGCCAGGCGGGCGTAGTGCTTCTCCTCATCCGCAGTCAGCAGTGGGGAGTAGCCAATTTCATTGAGGTATAACTGTGTCGCGTCGAGGGATTTCTCGACCTTGCGCGAGGTCTTTTCCTTGGCGCGCTGGAAATCGGCCTCCTCGGCTGCTTCCAGGTTGAGTTCGGCGACAGCGGGATCGATTGTCTCTGTGTCTTCGACGTGTTCCGGTGCCGGCTGGAGGGATTCTCCGGTGGCCGCCTGCTTCTTCGACCGGGACCCGGCGCCCTGACTGGCAGCTGACCGTCCGGTCGCGCCACGCCGCCGGGACTTCCCTTTCGAGCCAGCGGTATTAGCGTCCACATCCATGCCCATATCCCACTCTTTCTTTATAATTCAAATACTCAGAGTATTTTTCGCCGGGCCGTCCAGACTAACGCAACTCGCTTGGCAAAAGCAATCGCGACGCACAGGCGTGTGATCTGGCCCCGTTTAGCTAGCGACTACTAGCTAAAGCCCCCGGCCCGGACACCAATAATGCCTGTTTTTTAACCAATCTACCTAGGTGGCAGTACCCTGACCGGGTCAATGGGCTTACCCGCCTTGCGGATTTCGAAGTGCAATTTGACGGTATCCGTGCCGGTGCTGCCCTTGCGTGCAATCACCTGCCCCGCCCGCACGGTATCGCCTTCGGCGACCAGCAGGCGGTCGTTGTGTCCGTAGGCGCTGAGGTAGATGTCGTTGTGCTTGACGATCAGCAGCTCACCCAGGCCCAGGATACCCGTCCCGGCATACACGACCTTCCCGGCCGCCACGGCCTCGACCGGGTCGCCCCGGTTTCCCGCGATATCGATACCCTTGTGCCGGGTCTGAGAGAAATTGCGTACGACGCGCCCGGTGGAGGGCCAGCGCCACCGTTTCACCGGTTCGCCCACGAAGGTCGGCGGGGCCTGCGGGTGTCCGGGACTGGTCTGCGCAGGCGCCTTGACGGCGGGTTTGGCCGGGGGCGGCGCGGGCTTCGCCGCAGGGGCCGGCGTCCCGCGCCCCGGATGAGGCGCCGGTGCAGCCGTCACAGGCGCCGCCTCGCGCAACACCAGTTGCTGCCCCGGATAGATCGTG
>CAYGOX010000278.1:0-997 GCA_964351485.1 uncultured Halioglobus sp. | reverse complement strand
CTTCCCGATCCGGTTGGCCGCAGCCAGACCGCGAAAATCCAGGCCATAGCGAAACGCAATGGAATACAGGGTGTCCCCCCGGTTCACCCGGTAGCGTGGGGCTTCCTGGGGCGCCACCTGGGGAGCAGGTACGCGGGAACGCGATTGGCGGTCCTCCACCGGGGCCGGCGCGTTACTGCCACAACCGGCAACCAGCACCGCGAACACCGGGAGGGCGAGAAAGACCGGAAGGCGTGGCAGCATCACGCAGAGGCCGGCGCGCATATCAGGACGCGCTGACGCCCCACCGGCGGTGAATCCACCAGACCACGACGAAACCGGCCAGTGCGAGCAGTGCGCAGAGCACCACCTGTGAATCCTGGCCCGTGTACATTTCAAACTGTGCCGGCAACACCGGCACCTGCTGGACCGGCTTGAGTTCACCGCCGCGCCCCTCGATCCACCCCAGCGTGTGTTTCCAGGGCCACACGACCACCAGCGAGCCGTACAGGAAGCCCGTCAGCAGCGCCATCGTCGCCTGGTGAAACCGCTGCAGCAGCCAGTGAAGCAGACGCGAAAATACCATCAGGCCGGCCAGCGCACCCGAGGCGAACACGGCGACGAACGCCAGGTCGAATGCCCTGAGCGCGGCGAGCACCGGGCCGTACATGCCCAGCAGCACGAGAATGAAACTGCCGGAAATCCCCGGCAGGATCATCGCGCAGATCGCGAGAAACCCGGCGGCGAACACCCCGGGATAACCAATATCGAGATCGACGGCCGGAGAAAGCGCGATATACACCGCGATGGCCACCCCGGGCAGCAGGCTCGCAATTCTGGCTGCGTTCCAGCCGGACACCTCGCGCATCAACACGATCGCCGACGCCAGGATGAGCCCGAAAAACGCGGCCCACAGCGGCACGGGGTGATGCTCGAGCAGCCAGGAGATCACCCGTGCCAGCGAAAGAATGCTGGCCGCTATCCCGGCAACCAGGGTAAGCAGGAACCCGCCGTCGAC
>CAYGOX010000277.1:0-5248 GCA_964351485.1 uncultured Halioglobus sp. | reverse complement strand
TTCAACTTTTTTGTCGGTAGACGGCTGGCAGATACCGCCTCCAGGGGCAGAAAGCCGTTCCTGGTGTTTGGCGTCGCGACCAACCTCGCGCTGCTGGGCTATTTCAAGTATGCGAATTTTTTTGTCGACAACGTTGGCGTGCTGCTGGGTACGCAGTGGAACATCGAGACCATTTTCCTGCCGCTGGCTATCTCATTCTTCACCTTCCAGCAGATTTCCTACCTGGTCGACGCCTATCGTGGTGAAACCAGTGAATACAATTTTCTGCATTACTGCCTTTTCGTATGTTTCTTCCCACAATTGATTGCCGGTCCCATCGTGCATCACCGCGATGTCCTGCCCCAGTTCATGCGCTCGGAAAACCTCTCGCCACAGTGGTCCAACTTCGCGGTGGGTATCTCCATTTTTGCTATCGGGCTGTTCAAGAAAACAGTGATCGCCGACAGTCTGTCGACCTACGTGGCACCGGTCTACGATGGAGCGCCGGGCAGCGAGGTTGATTTTTTCCGCGCCTGGGGCAGTACACTGGCCTACACCTTCCAGCTCTACTTTGATTTTTCAGGGTATTCGGACATGGCGATTGGCGCCGCGCGCGTTTTTGGTATCCGTCTGCCGATCAATTTCTTTTCGCCATTGAAGTCCACCAGTATTGTTGAATTCTGGCGCCGTTGGCACATGACCCTGTCCCGCTTCCTGCGAGATTATCTGTACATAGCGCTGGGCGGGAATCGCAAGGGCCCTGCGATGCGTTACGTCAACCTGTTCCTGACAATGTTGCTGGGCGGGCTCTGGCACGGTGCGGGCTGGACCTTCGTCATCTGGGGTGCCCTGCACGGCTCCTACCTGATCGTGAACCACGCCTGGCGCAATGTCATGGGGCGCCTGGGTTGGGATTTTTCGGGCAGCCGATCGTATGCACTGGTTGGCTGGTTCCTTACCTTCATGGCCTGGGTGTTGTCCATGGTCTATTTCCGGGCGCCAACAGTCGAGCACGCGCACGGTATTTTGCGGGGCATGACGGGTGCGTACGGGTTCGAAATTCCGGCGGGCATTCTGGTCAGACTAGGCGGGCTGGGCGACCAGTTGGCGAGCCTGGGTTTTGAAGCCGTGCATGGCGGGGGAGCGCTGATTGTATCGAACTATCTGTGGGTGATTGGCAGCGCCCTGTGCGCCTTTGCCTTGCCCAATGTGGCGCAGATCTTTCATCGGTTTGATCCGGTGCTCTATGAGAGCGACAAGATCTTTCGGGGGAATCGCCAGAGCAGTCTGCTGGTCTGGGATTTCAACCACCGCTGGGCGCTCGCTGTTGCGCTGGCCGGCATCGCCGGTCTGCTCACGCTGCAGCAAGTATCTGAATTCCTGTACTTCCAGTTCTGATTATGGACGCGCGCAATTACCTCATACGACTCGGCCTCTACGCGATATTTGCGTGTGCGGTAGTCGTCGGCTGTAATTATTTCATCGATCCCTATGGCATTACGGGCGCGCCACGGCTCGCCGGCTTGAACGAGCAAAAAGCCGATATCAATGATTACGCCCGGCAATTCAAGAAATACCAGCCGCTGCTGGTCAATGTGGACACGCTGATTGTGGGCAATTCGCGGGCGGAGATGGGTGTCGATCCCGCGCACGACTGTTTTGTGCAAAAAGACTGGCAGGTCTACAACCTGGCCATGCCCGGCGCGGGTGTGCGCATGCAGCTGAACTACGCGCTGAACGTGCTGTACGCGCAACCGGTTAAGCGGGTCTACCTGAGCGTGGATTTTATCGATTTCATCGACAACGGGCCGCAGCATCAACAGCGCGAACCTTTCATGCATCAGGCGACCGGCGAGTTGCGCTACCTGCCCGATGGTACGCCCAATCCCGAGTACCTGGAGCTGAAGTTCAAGGATTATGCGCGCGCGCTGTTCTCTCTGGATGCCCTGGTCAGTTCGCTTAAAACGGTGCTCGGTCAGGGCCAGTTCGCGCCCGACAGGACGGTTCGTGGTTTCAATCCCGCTCGGGATCTGGCCGGCATAGTGCGTGTGGAAGGTGCGCGGGCGCTGTACGACCAGAAAATGGAGAACCTGCAAAGGAAGTATGCGCAGGGCTGGTACCTGCGCGATCCGCAGGGCTGGCTGCACCCGGCGTTTGATGATCTGGATGAGTTTCTGGCGCAGGCCACAGCGCGCGACGTAGAGGTGGTGGTGTTTACTCACCCGTTCCACGCTTCCTATTGGGATTTGATGGCCGAGACGTCTCTGCTGCCGCAGTACGAGCAGTGGCTTGAATCAGTGACAACGCTGTTGCGACGTCACTCCGATTCAGTGAGAGCCTTCTGGGATTTTTCAGCGGATACGCGGTTCACCAGCGAAGAGATTCCCGGCGTCGGGCAGCGCAATAACGCCCTGCGCTGGTTCTGGGAACCGGCGCATTATCGCAGTGAGCTTGGCGACAAGATGGTGTCGCGTATGCTGGGCCCCGGGTGTCCTGACCAGGACTCCTTCGGCCGCCGCCTGCTGTAGCGGGCGCCTCACATTATTTCTTGACAGTATCCTCGGGGCGTTCCTTGAATCGCTCCGGGTTGATGTTCTGGCGTTTGAGCAACTTGTAGAAATCGGTGCGGTTGCGCTGGGCGAGCAGGGCGGCCTCGGCCACTGACCCGTTGGTGAGGCGCATGACCTTGACCAGGTAGTCGTGTTCGAACTGTTGTCTGGCCTGGCTCAGCGAGGGCAGATACTGATCCTGCACGGTCAGTGCTTCGCGAACCAGTGACTCGGGAATCACCGGTGTAGTCGACAGTGCGGCCGTGCGCTGCACCACGTTTTCCAGTTGTCTGACGTTTCCGGGCCACGGCGCGTTGATCATTACTTCCATGGCCGCCGGGGCAAAACTGGTGACGTTCCCCATGCGCGCGGCACTTGTGCTGCGCAGGAAGTAATTGGCCAGCAGCGGAATATCTTCAACGCGCTCCGCCAGCGAAGGTATGTGAAGGTTGACGACATTCAGCCGGTAAAACAGGTCTTCGCGGAACTGGCCCTCACTCATGTCGCGCTCCAGATCGCGATTGGTCGCCGAGATGATCCGCACGTCCACCGGCTCGCTCCGGGTGCTGCCAATGGGCCGGATGCGGCGTTCCTGCAGGGCGCGCAGCAATTTGACCTGCAGTGGCAGCGGTATATCGCCGATCTCGTCGAGAAACAGCGTGCCGCCTTCCGCGGCGCGAAACAGACCGGTGTGTTCACTGATTGCGCCGGTGAAGGCGCCTTTGACATGTCCGAACAGCTCCGACTCGAGCAGCTGCTCGGGCAGGGCACCGCAGTTCACCGCCACCATGGGCCCGCCGCGCGAGGTGTCGGCTTCGTGTACCGCGCGGGCGAGCAATTCCTTACCGCTGCCCGAAGCGCCGGTGATGAGTACGCTGACGTCGGAGCTGGCGATCTGCCGTACCTGGTTGATGATGCGCTCCATGAGCGGGCTGCGGGTGACAATATGTTCTCGCCAGTCCTCAAATATTTCCGCCTGTGTCGCGCCTGACTGCTGTAGTGCGGCATGGATGGTACTCAGCAGCAGGGTCTTGTCGACGGGCTTGGTCAGAAATTCGAAAACTCCTTTCTGGGTTGCAGCCACGGCCTCGGGAATGGTGCCCTGGGCTGACATGATGATGACCGGGAGTCCGGGATAGTAGTGACGTATTTGCTCGAAGAGATCCAGTCCGTTGGTTTCTTCCAGTCGCAGGTCGGTGATTACCACGTCGATAGTTTCATTGCGCAGCGTTAGCAGTGCGTCCTGTGCGCACTCGACCGCAGACACCTCGAAACCTTCCGCTTCGAGGCGAATGCCCATCAGTTTCAGCAGGCTGGTGTCGTCGTCTACCAGCAGTACCCGGTCCGGCATTCAGTTATTCCTCCTTCCTGGTACTGATATGGGCTTCGAGTTCAGTGAGCGCGTGAATTTTTTGCTGCAACACGGTTTTCTCCTGCTCAGCCGCGACCAGCTGTTTGTTCAGTTCAACGGCCTTTGATTCCAGGTCCAGTTGCTTCACGTACGCGTTGATCCGCGACTGGTTGTAGCGTCGCATCAAGTCTGCCAGATCCCGTTGGGAGGCCGAGAGGTCGGTGGCGTCCGCCAGTCCGGCGAACGCGTCGCGCGCGCGGATCCAGTCAGGGTAGCCGCGCAGCCGCGAGTGCAGCAGGCCGTAGTAGAACTTCTGACCGCTGCCCTGCGGTGCGTCGAGTTGGGCGAGCCGGGTCGCCGCATCCTCGGGCGTCATGGCCTGAACCTGTGAGTACAGGTCGACCCAGCGTTCAAAAGCCAGTACAGATTCGTTGACCTCGGGCCCGGGCATGCCCAGCTGCAACGGCATGGAGCAACCCTGCATCAGGGCGAGCATGCCGATAATCAGGCGTGTGCGGGGCAGACGAGTCGGAAGCATATGGGCAGAGTCTTGTGGGTTACCAGGGAGAGTGTACCGCCCTGTGATTCGATGCAGTCGCGGGCGACGCTCAGGCCTATTCCGGACCCCTTGATGGGGCCTGTTCGTTTGGCAGCGCTTTGCACAAAGGGTTCAAATACGCGTTCAAAATCCTCAGGCGGGATAGGTTCGCCGCTGTTGGCGACATCTATCACCAGGTTGCCTGCCTGCTCACGGCTGTTGATGTCGACGGTGCCGCCCTCCGGCGTATAGTTCACCGCGTTGGAGAGCAGGTTGTCCAGCGATGTCTTCAGTTTGTAGCGATCGGCCGTCCAGCTGGCCACCGAGCCGCTGCGCCGCAGCTGTAGTGCCTTTTTCTGGAGGCTGATGCCGTAGTGTCCCAATAATTCCTCCCAAAGCTCATCGAGATCGAAGCGCTCGAAGTTGAGTGCCTGGTGCGGAAGGTTATTGTAGTCGATCAGGTTCTCGATCAGGCGCTGCAGTTCAATCCCGTTGTCGCGCACGATCTGGACGATTTCGCGCTGCTGGCGCGACAGGTGGCCCGCGACTTCATCCGCCAGCAGGTCCGCGCCCTCGCGCAGGCTCGACAACGGTGTCTTGAGTTCATGGGAAATGTGCCGGAGAAACTGTTCTTTCTGTTGCTCGGATTCATGCAGACCGCGCCGCAGCCACTCCAGTTCGCTTCCCAGGGCCTGCATTTCCAGCGGGCCGGAGATTTCGATCGGGTGGCTCAGTCCGGCTGTTCCGAGCAGGTGTATCTCGTGCTTGAGGTTCTTCACCGCTTTGTTGATCCACAGGGAAATCAGCAGCAGTAGCGCCAGCGTGGCCCCC
>CAYGOX010000276.1:2926-5257 GCA_964351485.1 uncultured Halioglobus sp. | reverse complement strand
CGCGCGGAGGCGGCCGCCTTGGCTGCTGCCAGCGAGACCGCGAGAATCGCATTGGCGCCCAGCTTGCCCTTGTTCTCGGTCCCGTCGGCCTCAATCATCGCCGCGTCGAGCGCGCGCTGGTCCGCAGCGTCACGTCCGGCAAGCAACTTGCGAATCGGGCCGTTGACGTTGCCCACGGCATCCAGGA
This sequence comes from uncultured Halioglobus sp., assembly GCA_964351485.1. Classification (GTDB taxonomy): domain Bacteria; phylum Pseudomonadota; class Gammaproteobacteria; order Pseudomonadales; family Halieaceae; genus Marimicrobium. Next base: position 5,070 of record CAYGOX010000276.1, on the reverse strand, counting down.
CACCTTTGCCCAGATACCGGCTGAGATCGCCGTCGCGCAGCTCCAGCGCTTCACGGGAGCCGGTGGAGGCACCCGACGGTGCGCAGGCGCTGCCCTGGTGCCCGCCTTCGAGCGTCACCTCGGCCATCACCGTGGGATTGCCCCGCGAATCCATGACCTCGAAGGCCTCTACATTTTTGATTGTTGTCATTGCGGTAAACTCCGTTGTAACTAATCGATTTGCAGTGCGGGCAGTGACTTGACGAGATCGTCCACCGCCTTTACCTGCGCAAGAAAGGGTTCCAGCCGATCCAGCGGCAGCGCGCTGGGGCCGTCGCACAGCGCCTTGTCCGGGTCGGGGTGAGCCTCCAGGAACAGGCCGGCCAGTCCGACAGCCATGCCCGCGCGCGCCAGGTCCACAACCTGGCTGCGCCGGCCCCCGGAGGCGGCGCCACCTGTGTCGCGACACTGCAGCGCATGGGTCACGTCGAAGATGATGGGCGCGTTGCCACAGGTCTGTTTCATGACGCCAAAGCCGAGCATGTCCACGACGAGATTGTCGTAACCGAAATTACTGCCCCGCTCGCACAGCATCACCCGCGTGTTACCGCACTCGGCAAACTTTTCAACGATGTTGCCCATCTGCGACGGGCTGAGGAACTGGGGTTTCTTGATATTGATGACGGCACCGGTTGCCGCCATGGCCGCGACCAGGTCGGTCTGACGCGCCAGGAAAGCGGGCAGCTGAATAATATCGCAGACCTCGGCTGTCGGCGCCGCCTGCTCGGGCGAGTGGACATCGGTGATCACCGGCACACCGTAGCGGGACTTGACCTCCGCCAGTATCGACAGGCCCTCGTCCAGACCCGGACCTCGGAACGAGTGGATCGACGAGCGGTTGGCCTTGTCGAAGGACGCCTTGAAAACGTACGGAATGCCCAGGCGCTCACACACCTCGACATAGTGGCCGGCAACCTCAAGGGCGAACTCGCGGCTCTCGAGGACGTTGATGCCCCCCAGAAGAACGAACGGGCGGTCGTTGCCGATATCGATGCCAGCTACGGTAATGTTGGTTTCAGTCACGGCGGGTGCTCTCCGGGCGGGCGGGCTGTGGATCGATGGCTGTCCAGATCAACGTCCGGTCTACCGCCCGGCTTGTGCGACAGCGGCCTCGATGTAACGGGTAAACAGCGGGTGGCCGGTGCGCGGATCGGAGGTGAACTCCGGGTGGAACTGGCACGCAACAAACCAGGGATGCGACGGCAGCTCGATCATCTCGACCAGCGACCTGTCACCGGACCAGCCGGCGATGCGCATGCCCGCTTCCTGCAGCTGCGGCAGGTAGTGGTTGTTGACCTCCCAGCGATGACGGTGACGCTCGTTGATCAGTTCAGCGCCGTAGGCCTCGCGCACCATGCTGCCCTCTTCCAGGTGGCAGGGCTGCGCGCCCAGGCGCATTGTCCCGCCCAGGTCTGAATTTTCATCGCGTTTCTGGAAGGTGCCGTCGGCATTCTGCCACTCGGTGATCAGGGCCACGATGGGATGCGGCGTATCGGGTTGCATCTCGGTGGAGTGCGCACCTTCGAGGTGACAGACGTTGCGCGCGTACTCCACCAGCGCCAGGTGCATGCCCAGGCAGATACCCAGGAAAGGAATGCCGTTCTCGCGTGCGTAGCGCACGGCGTCAATCTTGCCCTCGGCGCAGCGATCGCGGAAACCGCCGGGCACGAGTATGGCATTCATGCCCGGCAGGGCACCGGGGCCCTCGCGCTCGATGTCCTCGGCGTCGATATGTTCGATGATGACTTCTGTCTGCGTCCGCAGCCCGGCGTGCGCCAGGGCCTCGTTGAGCGACTTGTAGGCGTCCTGCAGTTCGACGTACTTGCCCACCATGGCCACGCGCACCTTGCCGCTGGTCGGCGAGAACTCACGCCGCACCACGTCGTCCCACTCCGACAGGTCCGCAGGCGGACAGTCGAGGCCGAAGCGTTCCACGACGAAGTCGTCCAGCCCGTGAGCGCGCAACATGCCCGGTATTTTGTAAATCGAATCGGCGTCGAGCAGCGGGATAACCGCGCGCTCCTCGACGTTGGTGAACAGGGAGATTTTCTTGCGCGCGCTCTCCTCGATATCGACCGAGCAGCGACACAGCAGGACATCCGGCT
>CAYGOX010000276.1:0-2916 GCA_964351485.1 uncultured Halioglobus sp. | reverse complement strand
GCGCAGTTCCTTGACCGAGTGCTGGGTGGGCTTGGTCTTGATTTCACCGGCCGTGGCGATATACGGCACCAGCGTCAGGTGCATCAGCAGCGCTCGACTCGACCCCATTTCCACCTTGAGCTGGCGCGCCGCCTCCAGGAAGGGCAGGCCCTCGATGTCACCGACCGTCCCGCCGATTTCGACCACCGCAATGTCCGCGTCACCGGCGCCGAGTTCCACCCGCCGCTTGATCTCGTCAGTGATGTGGGGAATGACCTGCACCGTACCGCCCAGATAGTCGCCGCGACGCTCCTTGCGCAGCACGGCGTTGTAGACACGACCGGTGGTGAAGTTGTTGGTGCGTTTCATCGTGGTGTTGGTGAAGCGCTCGTAGTGGCCCAGATCGAGGTCGGTCTCGGCGCCGTCTTCGGTGACGAACACCTCTCCGTGCTGGAACGGACTCATGGTGCCGGGATCGACGTTGATATACGGATCAAGCTTGAGAAGCGTGACCTTCAGGCCCCGCGCTTCGAGCACCGCCGCGAGAGACGCGGCGGCAATTCCTTTACCCAGGGACGAGACTACCCCACCGGTGACGAACACATAACGCGTCATGAAAAGCCTTTACTTACACTGTACGATTGTAACGGTACTTGCGGCTTCGCAGTACCTGCTGCACGCCTCGGCCAGGGGCCGGTCAGGACGGGGCATTTCCTGCAAAAAGATGGGAAGCCAGACTAGCAGAAAGGCCGGTGTAGCTCAATCGAGAAGCGGCGCGCCGGGGCGATTTTTACCGACCGCTGACAGCGGGCTCAACCGGTCTGGTCCGGCCGGGTCCAGCGCACCTGCCAGAGCGTTTCCCCGGGCGGCGCACTGGCCCGGGTAGCCGGTGACTGGCAGGTGACCAGGTCGGCCACCGCCAGCAAGTGGTCGCCCTGATACACCAGCGGCACGTGATCGCGCCACCAGGGCGGCACCCCCAGCGCCTGGAAGACCGATTTCAGGTCGCCGCTGCCCGTGCGTCCCCACTGGCGAACCCGCTCTCCCCCACAACGCCAGCGTACGGTGAAGGCCTCCGAACTACCGCACAGGAACCCCGGGCCCGCCGTCGGCAGCAGCTCGATCCTGCCCAGCCCGGGGACATCGACCGGCGACTGTGGTGTCAGGGTGTAGTCCCGCGCCCTGCCCGCCCGCTCCAGCGGCGGCAGTCGGTAGAGCGCATCGCGATACCGCGCGAGCGTGACACCTCCCACCTGCAGCCGGGCCGACCCGGCCTCGCGCAGCTGGCGGACAAACTCGGTCAGCGCTACTTCGTCCGGCGCCGACAGTCCCTGCTGACGCAGCCACAGGCGCAGCCGTTCACCACCCTCCTCCAGCACCAGACTCGCCAGCTCGACGCCCGGGTCGCCGAGGACTCCCTGGACGGTGGGCGGCACACCCAGGTGGTGATGCAGACTGTCGCGCGCGCGGGCCAGGTGCCCCGTCGCCCGCCCCACCGGCTTGCGATAGCCGGGCCAGCGCTGCTCGAGCAGGGGCAAAACCTCGCGGCGCAGGAAATTCCGGTCGATCGCCGAATCGGCGTTACTGGGATCTTCCACAAACGGCAGCGCTTGGGCGCTCGCGTAGGCGTCGAGATCGGCGCGGGTGTGCTCCAGCAGCGGCCGCACCACGCGAGCGTGACCCAGCGGCCGCGCTTGCGGCATGGCGGCCAGGCCCTCGATGCCGGCGCCGCGCAGCAGGCGCAGGAAAAAAGTCTCGACCTGGTCGTCCAGGTGGTGGGCCAGGAACAGGATTGCATCGGCCGGCAGCACCGCTTCGAACGCCGCGTAGCGCGCGGTTCGCGCCGCCGCCTCGGGGCTCGCCTGCCCGGCCACCTCGACCGACACTGCGCGCAGGGGAACGCCCCACGCAGTGCACAGCGATTCGCAGTGCGATTGCCACTGGCCCGCGGCAGCTGCCAGGTTGTGATTGACGTGGATGGCGGTGAGCGGCGGCGACCCGGGGTGGGTCTCGCACCAGCGTCGCAGCAGGTGCAGAAGCACCGTGCTGTCGCTGCCGCCACTGAGGCCGACGAACCACGCGGGCGCATCGGCCAGCGGCGCCAGCACGGCGTCGAGGGTTGCCGTCAGTGACGAGGTCATTGCACCGTCACCGGTGCCGGCTAGTTCCCGTAGGACATGAGCCGCTGGTAGCGCTTGGCCAGCAGGTCCTCGAGGGGCAGCTGTCCAAGGGATTCCAGTTGCACCAGCAGGTGTTCCTTGATCCGTTGCGCCATCAGGTCGACGTCGCGGTGCGCGCCGCCGAGAGGCTCGGGGATGGTGGCATCGACGATACCCAGCTCCTGGAGCACGGAGGAAGTCACCCCCATAGCCTCGGCGGCGTCGGGCGCGTGGTCGGTGCTCTTCCAGATAATATTGGCGCAGCCCTCGGGCGAGATCACGAAATAGGTCGAGTACTGCAGCATCACCAGGTGGTCGCCGACGCCGATACCCAGCGCGCCGCCGGAACTGCCCTCGCCGATCACCACACAGATAATCGGCGTGGCCAGGCGCGACATCACCGCCAGGTTCTGCGCGATCGACTCACTGATCCCGCGCTCCTCCGAATCGATACCCGGGTAGGCCCCCGGCGTGTCGATGAGCGTAACTACCGGCATCCGGTAGCGCTCCGCCATTTCCATCAGGCGCAGCGCCTTGCGGTAGCCCTCGGGCTTGGGCATGCCGAAGTTGCGCCGCACCTTGTCCTTGACCGCGCGCCCCTTCTCCTGGCCGATGACCATGACCGGCTCACCCTCGAGGCGGGCGACGCCGCCGACGATGGCGTTGTCATCGGCGAAGTGGCGATCGCCGTGCAGTTCGTCGAACTCGGTAAAGATGCGCGGGATGTAATCGAGCGTGTAGGGGCGCTTGGGATGGCGCGCCACCTTGACGATGTCCC